>CAZQLF010000017.1:8428-11756 GCA_964594035.1 uncultured Rhodospirillaceae bacterium
AAGACCTGCGACATCGTGATGTTGGTGCGCCTGCAAAGCGAGCGCATGCAGGGCGCCTATGTCCCCTCCACCCGGGAATACTTCCGTTTCTACGGCCTCGACCGCGCCAAGCTGGCGGATGCAAAGCCCGATGCACTGATCATGCATCCCGGCCCGATGAACCGCGGCGTAGAGATCGATTCCGAAGTCGCCGACGATATCGATC
Organism: uncultured Rhodospirillaceae bacterium; assembly: GCA_964594035.1. Lineage (GTDB taxonomy): Bacteria > Pseudomonadota > Alphaproteobacteria > Dongiales > Dongiaceae > DASXQK01. Next base: position 8,634 of record CAZQLF010000017.1, read on the forward strand.
GCAGTTTGATCCGCGAACAGGTGGAGATGGGCGTTGCCGTGCGCATGGCCTGCCTGGACGTGCTGACGCGCCAGCTTCGCCCCAACGAGCCGCACGATGGTGGGGCCCATGGCCGCACCTAGGCGCCCGCTGGCCCTGCTCGGCGCGCGGCTCATGGATCCTGCCAGCGGCCGCGAGGAACAGGGTGGCCTGCTCGTCATCGACGGACGAATCGCGGAGACCGGTGCCAACGTGCGCGGCAACAGCCTTCCCGATGGCTGCGAGATCATCCGCTGCGACAACCAGTGTCTCGCGCCCGGCCTGATCGATATGCGCGTGCAGCTGCGCGAGCCGGGCGAAGAGCATATGGAGACGATCGCCAGCGGCGCCGAAGCGGCCGCGGCGGGCGGCGTCACCAGCATGGTCTGCCTGCCGAACACCGAGCCGGTCATCGACGATGTGGCGGCCGTCGAATTCATCGCCCGGCGCGCGCGTGAAACGCGGCTTGCCAAGGTCTATTGCTATGGCGCCGTCACCCAGGATCTGAAGGGCAAGGACCTAGTGGAGATGGGCCTGCTCGCCGAAAGCGGCGCGCTCGCGTTCACCGACGGTCTGCAGGCCGTGGGCGATGCCCGCGTCATGCGCCGGGCGCTCGCCTATGCCAAGGCGTTCGGCAAATGCGTCATCCAGCATCCCGAGGAGCCGCGCCTGGCGGAAGGCGGCATGGTGAGCGCCGGCGAGCTTGCCACGCGCCTCGGCCTTACCGGCATTCCGCCCGCCGCCGAAGTGATGATGATCGAGCGTGATCTTCATCTCGTCGCCATGACGGGCGCCATGTATCACGTCGCCCATGTCTCGACCGCGGCATCCGTGGAAGCCATCCGCGCGGCGAAGGCGCGGGGCCTGCCCGTCACCTGCGATACGGCACCGCCCTATTTCGCGCTGAACGAGATCGCTATCGGCGATTACCGCACATTCGCCAAGGTGTCGCCGCCGCTGCGCAGCGAGGAAGACCGCCGCGCCATTGCCGCAGCGATCGCCGACGGCACCATCGATTGCGTGGCCAGCGATCACGCGCCCTATGACCAGGAATCCAAACGCGTGCCGTTCAGTCATGCAGCACCCGGCGTGCTGGGGCTGGAGACGCTGCTGGTGCTGATGCTGGAGCTTTATAACAAGGGCGGGGCGGAGCTAATGAACCCGCTGCGCCGCAGGACACCCGCGCCGGCCGATCTATTGGGCCTGCCGCAGGGGCGTCTGGCAAAAGGGGCCCCCGCCGATCTGCTGCTGTTCGATCCCGACCGGCCCGGCCGCATCGAGGTCGACAAGTTCCGCAGCAAATCGAAGAACTCACCCTTCGACGGCCGGCCGGTGCAGGGCAAGGTTTTGCGCAGCATCGTCGACGGGCGCACCGTCTTTTCGGCGGAAGCCTAGGCCATGCTCGGCGAAACCTGGCTCCATTACCTGGCAGTTTTTGGCGGCTATCTGTTGGGCTCGGTTCCCTTCGGCCTGCTGCTGACGCAAAGCGCCGGCCTGGGCGACATCCGCAAGATCGGCTCCGGCAATATCGGCGCCACGAACGTGCTGCGCACCGGCCGCAAGGGCCTCGCGGCGGCGACCCTGCTGCTCGATGGGGGCAAGGGCGCGCTCGCCGTGCTTGTTGGCCAGCATTGGGGTTTCGAGACCGCCATCCTCGCGGGCTGCGGCGCGCTGATCGGACATCTCTTCCCCGTCTGGCTCGCCTTCAAGGGCGGCAAGGGTGTTGCTACCAGCCTGGGCGTTCTGCTGGCGCTCGACTGGCGCATCGGGCTGATCGCTTGCGCCACCTGGCTGCTGGTCGCGTTTGTCTTCCGCTATTCCTCGCTCGCAGCATTGGTCGCGCTGGCGCTATCGCCTGTCTTCGCCTGGTTCATCGATGGCCGCGAGCTTTCCGTCGTGGCGTTGTTCATCGCTGGCCTCGTCTGGATCCGTCATTACCAGAACATCGGCCGCCTGCTGCGCGGCGAGGAAACGAAGATCCGCCTGGGCAAGCGCAACGCGGCCTGAGCGATGACCCGGCCGAGCCTGACCTTGCTCGTCATCACCGGGAACGCCGGCGCCACGCTGGCGCGCTGTCTTGGGTCGGGCAAGTTCGCCGACGAGATCGTGGTGCTGGACAGCGGCAGCACGGACGATACGGTGGCGATTGCCAAAGCCGCCGGTGCGCGGGTTTCCATCACCCCGGATTTTCCCGGCTACGCCGCGCAAAAGCAGCGCGCCCTCGAACTTGCCCGCACCGAGTGGATCATCTCTCTCGATGCCGATGAGTGGATCGAGCCACCGTTGGCTGAAGAGATTCTTGCCACGGTCGCCAATCCAGGCAGCAACAACGGCTTTAATATTCCGCGGTGGTCGACCTTTTGCGGCCAGTGGCTGCGCCATGGCGATTGGGGTTCGGACAGCGTGCTTCGCCTCTATCGCCGCGAGGGCGCGCGCTATTCCGGCGACCAGGTGCATGAGCGGATCATGGTGCCGGGGCCCATCGGCTGGCTGAAGCAGCCCCTGATGCATGAGGCCATCGCCGTGCTCGACCAGGCTCTGGTCAAGATGAACCGCTATTCCACGCTGGCCGCGGATGAGCGCTTCAAGCAAGGAAAGACGGCAAGCCTCGGAGGCGCTTTCCTGCACGGCTTCTGGACGTTCTTTCGCAGCTTCGTCCTGCGCCGCGGATTCCTGGACGGTGCACCGGGCTTTTATCAGGCCCTGACCGCGGGTGAAGGTTCGTTCTACCGCTATGCCAAACTTCGCGAGCTGAGCCGAAGGCAACGTCGCACTCTTTAGTTGTACGATTTGACAGCCCTACCCGTTTTTGTCATGGTCCGGCCCATGCCGAGACAAATGCCATGACGAGACAATCGATGGATGCGGGAGAACGCCTTGCCTGGCTGCAGCTTTCGCGCAGCGAGCAGGTGGGCCCGGCCACGTTCCACGGGCTGATCGCAACTTTCGGGTCGGCGCGCGCCGCCATCGCCGCGCTGCCGGAGTTGAGCCACCGCGCCCGTGGCCGGCTGATCGAGGTTTTTCCCACCGATTCAGCCGCGCGGGAACTCGATCTACTCTCGAGCTGGTGCCGCAGCCTTCCCCGCCGCCCCGCGCACGATCAAT
>CAZQLF010000017.1:11766-14715 GCA_964594035.1 uncultured Rhodospirillaceae bacterium
GGGCCCGCCCACGTTCGCCCGGCTACTCGGGCCCTTCGGCCCCGCGGGGCGGGCCATCGCGACGCTCCCGGAATTGAGCCGTCGCGGCCGTGGCCGCCCGTTCGAGCTTTCCCCCGCCGAGGCCACGGCGCGCGAACTCGATCGGCTGGCGACCATGGGCGGCCGCCTGCTCGCCCGGTGCGAGCCTGAGTATCCCGCCGCACTCGCTGCCATCGACGACAGCCCGCCGGTCATTTCCGTGCTTGGCAATCTGGCGCTGCTCGGCCGGCCGATGGTTGCCGTCGTGGGCGCGCGCAACGCCTCGGCCAATGGCCGCTTCCTGGCCGAAACCCTGGCCCGCCAGCTCGGCGAACTGGGCTGGGTGGTGGTGTCCGGCCTTGCCCGCGGCATCGATGCGGCGGCACACCAGGGCGCGCTTCAGGCCGGCACGGTCGCCGTCCTGGCGGGTGGGATCGACAAGCCTTACCCGCCAGAAACCGAGCGCCTCTATGGCGAGATCAGTGAGCGGGGCCTGCTGGTGGCGGAATCGCCCCTGGGGCGTGTGCCCCAGGCACGGGACTTTCCCCGGCGCAACCGGATCGTCTCCGGCATCTCGCTCGGCACCGTCGTGGTCGAGGCCGCCATAAAGTCCGGCTCGCTGATCACCGCGCGGCTTGCCGGCGAGCAGGGCCGCCAGGTGATGGCCATCCCTGGCTCGCCCCTCGATCCCCGTTGCCGGGGCGGCAATCACCTGATCCGGGAGGGCGCATTGCTGGTGGAGAGTGCCAGCGATGTCGACGAGGCCATCAGGGGCATTTCCGGCGATCGCACCACCGTCATCGGCTTTCAGAACGAGGCGGAAGAGGAGTATGCCGAACTTGGCGAACCATCTGAAATACCAGAGAAATCATCGACTTCTATGGTCGAGCGCTACCTGTCCTTGAGCCCGGTGGCCGTTGACGAACTGCTCCGGCGGTGTCAATTGTCTGCCCCCGTTTTGAGGCTGAGCCTGCTGGAACTGGAGCTTGCCGGCCGCCTTCAGTGGCATCCCGGCAACCGGGTGTCGCTCTTGGCAACCGGCTGACAAGGCCCCATTTGAGGCTGCTGGTCTCGCGAACAGCAAGAGAACTACCGTCTGAATGAACGTCGTCGTCGTCGAATCGCCCGCCAAGGCCAAGACCATTAATAAGTATCTCGGGTCCGATTACACGGTCCTGGCCAGCTTCGGTCATGTCCGCGATTTGCCGCCCAAGGACGGATCGGTGCGTCCGGCGGAAGACTTCGCCATGAGCTGGGAGGTCGAGGGCAGGTCCGAGCAGCGGATCAAGGCCATTGCCCAGGCCCTCAAATCCGCCGACCGGCTGATCCTGGCGACCGACCCCGACCGCGAGGGCGAGGCGATCTCCTGGCACATCGCCGAGGAACTGAAGCGGCGCAAGGCGTTGGGCGGCAAGCCGGTCGAGCGTGTCGTCTTCAACGAGATCACGAAATCGGCCGTGCTGGATGCCATGAAGCATCCGCGCGACGTCAACCGCGAGCTGGTGGAAGCCTATCTCGCCCGGCGCGCACTGGACTACCTCGTCGGGTTCACCCTGTCGCCGGTGCTCTGGCGCAAGCTGCCGGGGAGCCGTTCGGCCGGCCGCGTGCAGTCGGTGGCGCTGCGCCTGATCTGCGAGCGCGAGGCAGAGATCGAGGTCTTCAAGGCTCAGGAATACTGGACCATCGCGGTGGTCTTCACGACCGAGGATGGCCAGACCTTTACGGCCAGGCTGACCCATCTCGACGGGCGCAAGCTTGAGAAGTTCGATCTGCCCAATGAAGAGGCGGCGAAGACGGCCGCCGAGACGATCGCCAACGGCGCGCCCTTCAAGGTCTCGTCGGTCGAGCGCAAGACCGTCAAGCGCAACCCCTTCCCCTCCTTCACCACCTCGACCCTGCAGCAGGAGGCCTCGCGCAAGCTGGGATTCAGCGCCAGCCACACCATGCGCATCGCCCAGCGCCTCTACGAAGGGGTGGATATCGGCGGCGAGACCGTGGGATTGATCACCTATATGCGCACGGACTCCGTGCAGCTGTCGGGCGAGGCCATCGGCGCCAGCCGGCGGCTGATCTCCGCTGACTATGGCGAGCGCTATCTGCCGGAGAAGCCGCGTTTTTACTCGACCAAGGCCAGGAACGCCCAGGAAGCCCATGAGGCGATCCGGCCGACCGATATGTTCCGCCGGCCGCGCGACATGGCCCGGCACTTGGATGCCGATCAGCGCCGTCTTTACGAGCTGATCTGGAAGCGCACGGTTGCAAGCCAGATGGAAAGCGCAGAGTTCGACCAGGTGGCCGTGGATATAGCCGGCACCAATGTGGCCTTCCGGGCCACCGGGTCGGTGCTGAAGTTCGACGGTTTCCTGACGCTCTATCAGGAAGACCGTGACGATCCCGGCGAGGAAGAGGAAGGCGAAGGCCGCCTGCCGGATCTCAATCCCGCGCAGCCTGTCGGCCGGCGCGAGACCAAGCCAGAGCAGCACTTTACCCAGCCCCCGCCCCGATACTCCGAAGCAAGCCTCGTCAAGCGGCTGGAGGAGCTGGGCATCGGCCGGCCCTCCACCTACGCCTCGATCCTGCAGGTGCTGCAAGACCGCAACTATGTTCGGCTGGAGCGCAAGCGCTTTTATCCCGAAGACCGCGGCAGGCTGGTCACGGCGTTTCTCACCGGATTCTTCCGCCGCTATGTGGAGTACGGCTTCACCGCGGCGCTGGAGGAACAGCTGGACGACATCTCCGGCGGGCGGATCGACTGGAAAGCGGTTCTGCGCCAGTTCTGGAACGATTTCAGCCAATCGGTGGACGGCACCAGGGAACTGCGCATCAGCGATGTGATCGACGCGCTGGACGCCGATCTCGGCCGGCATTTCTTTCCCGAAAGCAAGGACGGATCCGATCCGCGGCTCTGCCCCTCGTGTGGCAAGGGCCGCC
>CAZQLF010000018.1:0-14591 GCA_964594035.1 uncultured Rhodospirillaceae bacterium
CCCCGCGCATCACCGTGATCTCGATCCCGAAGGACAAGATCCGCGAAGTGATCGGCACCGGCGGCAAGGTGATCCGCGAGATCACCGAACAGACCGGCGCCAAGATCGATATCGAGGACGATGGCACGATCAAGGTGGCCGCGGTCGATGCCGCTGCCGCCCAGGCCGCCATCGACTGGATCCGCGGCATCGTCGCCGAGCCGGAGATTGGCCACATTTACAGCGGCAAAGTGGTCAAGGTCATGGATTTCGGCGCCTTCGTGAACTTCCTCGGCAGCCGTGACGGCTTGGTCCATATCAGCGAGCTCGCGCCGCAGCGGGTGAAGCAGACCAGCGACGTCGTCAATGTCGGCGACCAGGTGAAGGTCAAGGTCCTGGGCGTCGATGACCGCGGCAAGGTCAAGCTCAGCATGAAGGCCGTCGACCAGAAGACGGGCGAAGACCTGCAGCAAAAGGCGGCGGCCCAGGCCTGAGGCGCCGGCCCCGCCGTTTCGGAAGGGACGGGCGTGAGCCGGCTTCTGACGCCGATCGTGGGCCATCGCGGTGCCGCGGGCGATGCCCCAGAGAACACGCTCGCCTCGATCCGCATGGCGGCGAAGCAGGGTGCGCAGATGGTGGAGTTCGACGCCAAGCTCAGCAGCGATGGTGTCGCCTTTCTCATGCATGACGACTTGCTGGAGCGCACCAGCAACGGGCGCGGTTCGGCCGCCACCACGCCATGGAGCGAAATCCAGAAGCTCGACGCGGGCAGCTGGTTCGGCCATGCCTTTGCCGGCGAGCCAATGCCGCGCCTCGACCAGGCGCTGGCCCTGATCCAGGAACTCGGGTTGCAAGCCAATCTCGAGATCAAGCCCTGCGAGGGGAAGGGTGTGGAAACAGGCCGCGCGGTCATGGCGGTGGTTCGCCGCTGCTGGCCGGCCGAACGCGGCGGGCTGGTGATCTCCAGCTTCGCCCGCGATGGGCTCGCCGCGGCCCGCGATACGGCGCCGGAATACCCAAGAGGCCTGTTGATCTGGGAGAAACCGGCGGATTGGAGTGCGGCGGCAGCTACTTTGGGTTGCCGTTCCCTCCATTGCAGCCATCAGCACCTGACCCCCGATTGGGCAGCGGAGATCAAGCGCCTCGGCTATGATCTGGCGGTCTATACGGTCAATGAGGCTGACCTTGCCCGCCGCCTCGGGGGCTGGGGGGCCGACAGCATCATCACTGACCGACCCGGCGCCTTGCATACGGCGCTGGCCGGCGGTAGAGAGGCGCCGTGAAGGCACTGGAACCCATTGTCATCTCGGGCCGCGAAGTCTGGCCTCTGGTCGAGGGCGGTAAGGGCATCTCCGTTTCCAACGGCGAGAGCTCCGGCGCCTGGGCTGCCAGCAATGGCGTGGGCACCTTCTCCGGCGTCAATGCGGATTCCTTCGATGCCGACGGAAACCTGCTGCCGCAGATGTATTACGGTAAGACCCGGCGGGAGCGGCATGAGGAGCTGATCGCCCATTCGATCCGCGGCGGCATCCACCAGGCGCGCATGGCCTATGAGATCTCCGGCGGCACGGGCCGCCTGCACATGAACGTGCTGTGGGAGATGGGCGGTGCCGAGCGCATCCTGCATGGCGTGCTGGAAGGCGCCAAGGGGATGATCAATGGGGTTACCTGCGGTGCCGGCATGCCCTATCGCATCGCCGAGATCTGCGCCCAGTATGGCGTCTATTACTACCCCATCGTCTCTTCGGCCCGGGCATTTCGCGCGCTGTGGAAGCGTGCTTATCACAAGTTCCGCGATTGGCTGGGCGGGGTGGTCTATGAGGATCCCTGGCTCGCCGGCGGCCATAACGGCCTCTCCAACAGCGAGGATCCGAACCGGCCGGAGGATCCGCGCCCGCGCATTCTCGAGCTGCGCCGGTTGATGGTCCAGGAGTGCGGGCTCGCCGACGTGCCGATCATCATGGCGGGCGGCGTGTGGTATCTGCGCGAATGGGCGGCCTGGATCGGCGATCCGGAAATCGGTCCCATCGCTTTCCAGTTCGGCACCCGGCCCCTGCTGACCCAGGAAAGCCCGATCTCCGCTGCCTGGAAGAAGCGGTTGCTGACGCTGAAGGAAGGCGATGTGTTCCTCAACCGCTTCAGCCCGACGGGCTTCTATTCCTCGGCCGTGAACAATCCCTTCATCGAGGAATTGCGCGCCCGTTCCGAGCGCCAGGTCGCCTACAGCACCGCGCCCGTGGGCGAGCATGAATGGGAGTTTCCGGTGGGTGCGCGTGGCCGGCTGGTCTATCTGACCGCCGCCGACAAGTTGCGTGCATCCAGCTGGGTGAAGGAGGGATTCACCGAAGCGCTGCGCACGCCGGATTCGACCTTGGTCTTCGTCGACCCCGAGAAGGCGGATGAAATCCGCACCGACCAGATCAACTGCATGGGCTGCCTGTCAGCCTGCGGATTTTCCAACTGGGCGCAGAACGAGGCCGGCACGACCGGCAAGAAGGCCGATCCGCGCAGCTACTGCATTCAAAAGACGCTGCAGAGCATCGTTCACACGGAGCAGACCGAGAACAATCTGATGTTCGCCGGCCACAACGCCTATCGTTTCAAGGACGATCCCTTTTATGCCGACGGCTTCGTGCCGACGGTGAGCCAGCTCGTCGACCGGATTCTGACCGGGGATTAGGCCTCAGGCGGGCGCCGTAGCCGCGCGAGTGCAGATAGCCTTCCAGTTCTGCCAGATCGTTGACGCTGCGCGCCAGCAGGCGGTCCTGTTCATCGCTGTCGAGCGGCGTGGGCATGTCGATGAATTGGGCGACGATCGCCTCGTAATTATCCGCCAGCACGCGCGAGGAGGGATCGAGATGCGTGATCATGGCGAGGCCCGAGGGCCTTGCTGCGATGGTGCGGATCTCGAGGTCCGGCCGCCAGCACTGCAAGGCCGGCACCAGCTTCCAGACATCGCCGGTCCAGAATGCCGTCTCACGGTGCCGCGCCGCGCTGATTTCATCGACCGGCAGGCAGTCATGCACCAGCACCACCGATTGCGGGCCGCTATGGCGTTCGACGTTGATGAAATCGCGCAGCGTCTGCTCGAACAGATGCAGCCCGTCGATGAAGGCAAGGTCGATCGCTGGCTGGCCGAATTCCTGCACGGGATCGTGCTGGGCGAAGAAATCGTCGCTGGTGATGGCGAAGACTTTGGTCTCGGCGGTGAACGGAAACCGATCTGTGGGGCAGGATCGACGCCAATGGCACGCGTCGGCGGCAATGCGAGCGCCAGCGACCGGCCGCTTTCGACGCCGATCTCCAGATAGCTCGCCGGCTGCAGCCAGTCGTGAAGACGCTTCAGGATGTCCATATAGCTGGGGCCGGGCATCAGCTGCTGGGCCAGCATGTGACGCGCGGCTGAATCGCGTCCGTCGAGCGCGACGGTGCGCTGCAATGCAGCAACCATGCCCGCCTTGTCGCCGAGCTTGGACAAGGTGCGCGCCATGTTCAGATAATAGATGGCGACATCGCCGCGCCGTTCGATCGCCTTGCGGAACAGGGCGAGCGCGGCCTTGTTGTCGCCACCCTGGCCGCGGACAACGCCCAGCAGATGCAAGGCATCGGCGTGATCGGGCTCGAGCGCCAGGACCTGCTCATAAAGTGCTGCGGCCTCGGCAGGCTTGCGCGCCTGGTGCAGGGCGGTCGCCTACGCCATCAGTTCGTCCTGCTGGGTCATGGCGCGGTTGGTTGCGCCGCCGGCAGCAGGCCAGCGAACTCCAGCAGCAGATCGGCGTAGAGCTTGCGCTTGAAGGGTACGATCAGCCCCGGCAGCTCGCGCATCGCCGCCCACTTCCAGGCGCGGAATTCCGGATGCGCCGTTTCGATACGGATATCGCTGTCGGCGCCGGCAAAACGGAAAGCGAACCACTTCTGACGCTGACCGCGATAGCGGCCCTTCCAGATCCGGTCGGCGAGATCGGGCGGCAGGTCGTAATTGAGCCAGCCGCGGCTTTCGGCCAACAGCTCTGCCCTGTCGGTGCCGATCTCCTCCTTCATTTCGCGCCATGCTGCAACCAGCGGATCTTCGCCTTCATCGATGCCGCCCTGGGGCATCTGCCAGGCGTCGGCGGGATTGTCGATCCGCTGGCCGACGAAGACCTCGCTCGCCTTGTTGAGCAGCATGATCCCCACGCCCGGTCGATAGGACCGCTCCCCGTAGGGTTTCACCGGTCGGCCTGTTCGTCGGCAATTGCAGTGACCGGGGCCAGCGCCAGGTTGCGTTCGGCGAGACTCCGGCTCCAATCCGCCAGGCGCTCGATCGTCACGGGGTAGCCGTTGGCAAGGCCCACGGCGAAGCCGGTGATACGCGCGCGCCGCTCGAGTTCGGCGAGTTGGCTATCGATTGCGACCCGGTCGGGCGTGTCATCGATGGTGAGATCGGCGATGGCGCGCGGCAGATGCAGTTTCGTGGCTTCGCTCGACGCAACGCTGTCGGCCGACACATGCGGGTCGAGGAACATCAGTCCGCGCCGCGCGATCTCGCGCAGCACCGGCTGCAATTGCTCCGCCGAGGCGGTGAAGCGGTCGCCCAGAACGCCGGCGAGGCCGACATAGCCGTTCGCGCGGGCGACCACCCAGGCAAGGCGCTGCAGATTTTCTTCGGCGCTGAGCGTGGTCAGCAACGCCTCGGATCCGGGATCGACACCGCCCCGGCTCGATTCCATCGGCAGATCCAGCATCACCTCGTGACCCAGGCTGCGGGCGTGGGCGATCCATTGGCTGACGTCCCCGGCATAGGGGCTGAATGAGAGAGTGACATCGGCCGGCAGCTGATCGATGGCCGCGAGCGTCGTGCCATGCAGCAGGCCAAGCTTGGTGATGACGATGGCGATGCGCGGGCGCGGATCCTTGGTGTCGAAGGGCCGCGCATTGCGCTGCCAGACCGGCAGCGCTTCGTTTCCCGATGGCGGCAGGAAAGGTTCGATGACCAAGGCTGTCTGGGTTCCGGCTGCCGTGGCACTGGGAGCAGTGGCCGGCGCTGCGCTCGCAATGATCATCCTTTGCGTCACTGGCGCTGGCGCCGCTCCCGTGGCGGCCAGCAGATCCGCAGCGCTGATCTCGGTGTCGCCAGAGGTCTTGACTGCGGTCGCTTCACCGGGCGTTGCCGTCGCAGCGGGCGCCACCGGTTGCGATGAGGGCGTCGGCAGTGGTGCGGTGGTTACCAGCGGAAGAGGTGCCGCGGGCAGGGCTGGTGCCGGCTGCGCCGGGGGCGCGAGCGTCGCCGTCTGCTCCATTGGCGATGCAACCGACGGCGAATTCGCATGTGGCGGTGAAACCGCCGGACCCGGCACTGCGGGCGGCGGCGCAGTGCCTTCAGACGTCGTGTTCGATGCAAGCGGCGTTGGCAGACTGACTGTGGCCGCGGCCGTGGCCGACGCAGTCTGCGATGCCGGCGCAACCGGTTCGCTCGCTGGTGCTGCCGGCCCTACCGGCGCCAGATCCAGCACCACGCTGGGCGTTGTCTCCGGCGGTGCCACCGCGGGTGGCCTCAGGTCGATCTCGATTGCCGGGGTTGCCGACAGGATCCGGCTCAGCTCTCCCCGATAGGCATACCAGCCAAGCCAGCTGCTGGCCCCGGCTAGCAGCAACAGCGCCAGAATCGAGGCAGGTGGAACGCGACGGTCAAACCATACCTCGGCCGTGTGGTCGGTCACGACCGCACGGCCGAGGCGACGTTAAAGGCCGACCCTTCCCTAGTTGGCCTTTGCTGCGGAGAACAGGCTGTAGCCATGCAGCAGGTCAATGGCGCGCGAGAGCTGGTAATCCTTGTCCGGCTGCGCCGAATCGAAGTCCGACTGGTCGACGGGCGTTGCCGCCGGCACTGGCGCCGCACTGCCTGTGCCAGTACCCGTACCAGTACCAGTCGTATCCGGCGACGTGCCGGATTGAGGCGGAACAGTCGTGCCGGGTGTGGTGCCCGGAGCCGGGGCCTGGCCGTTGCCGGAATCGTCCGGCGCCGTGCCGCCGATATTCTGCAGGGCGCCGGGCAATTCAGATTCGCTGCGGAACTGCGGGCCGGCAAGGACCTCGACCTTGGCCTGGTCGACATGAATATCGGGCTCGATGCCCTTGGCCTGGATCGAGCGGCCTGAGGGCGTGTAGTAGCGCGCCGTGGTCAGGCGGATCGCGCCATGGCCCGGGATCGGAATGATGGTCTGCACCGAACCCTTGCCGAAGGAGCGCGTGCCGAGAAGGATCGCCCGGTGATGGTCCTGCATGGCGCCGGCCACGATCTCCGAGGCGGAGGCCGAGCCGCCATTGATCAGGACCACGATGGGTAACCCATCCAGCATGTCGCCGGGCGTGGCGTTATAGCGCTGTGCCTGGCTGGGATCGCGGCCGCGGGTGGAGACGAGCTCGCCCTTGTCGACGAAGGTATCGACGACGCCGATCGCCTGATCGAGCAGGCCGCCGGGATTGTTGCGCAGGTCGAGCACGAGGCCCTGCAGCTTGGATCCCGCCTGACCTTTCAGCTTCGTCAACGTCTCCTGCAGGCCGCTGGTGGTCTGTTCGCTGAAGCTCGTGACGCGGATATAGGCGATGTTGCCGTCGACGAGCTGGCCCTTGACCGATTCGATCTTGATCACGGCACGCTGCAGCGTCACGTCGAAGGGCGGCTGCTTGCCGCGGCGGATCGTCAGCACGATCTTGGAATCGACCGGCCCGCGCATCTTGTCCACGGCCTGGGAAAGCGTCATGCCCATGATGGGCTTGCCGTCGATCTGCACGATCAGATCGGACGGCTGGATGCCGGCCTTGGCCGCCGGTGTGCCGTCGATGGGGGAGACGACCTTGATCAGGCCGTTCTCCATGGTCACCTCGATGCCGAGGCCGCCGAACTCGCCCTTGGTCTGGACCTGCATGTCTTCCCAATCCTTGGGATTGAGATAGCTCGAATGCGGGTCGAGGCTGGTGAGCATGCCGTTGATGGCAGCCTCCACCAGCTTTTCGTCGGAAACCGGCTCGACATAGTCGGAGCGGATCTTTTCGAAGACGTCGCCGAACAGGTTCAGCTGCTGGTACGTATTCGTGTTGGTGTCGTTGTTCGATTGTCCCACGGCCGCAGAAAGCGACAGGAACGCTACGGCAGCCGCTGCGGCCACCAGCCAGGATTTACGCTTCATCGGTTTTCATTCCACTTTGCTGTCGCTTTTGCCGAGCCAGGGCACCGGATCGATCGGGTGCCCGTCGTGACGGAGTTCCATATACAGCTTCGGGTCCCCCCCGGGGGGGGGCACAATACGGCCACCGGTTTCGCCGGCAAGCACCAACTGCCCGAACACGCATTCTGTCGGCGCCAGCCCGGCAAGAAGGCTATGATACCCGCCATCATGTTGGATTATCAATATTTCCCCGTAACTTCGGAACGGTCCGCGGAAGAGCACCTGGCCGTCGAATGGGGCCACAACCGTGGCCCCTGGCCGGGTCTCCAGATAAATGCCCTTCGCCGTCGACCCGGCCGCGGGGTCGGGTGCCCCGAAGCGGCCCACCAGTTGGCCGGAGACGGGCGAAACCAGGCTAGCCGGCTGAGCAGGGAATGGTCTGACATTGGCGGGCGGGGGTATGGCCGCGGTTTGTGTTTTTTCCGAGGCGAGCTTTTCCAATAACTCCCGCAAATCCTTGGCCTGGCTTGCGAGCTTTTCGCCGCGCGCCTGGGCTGCTGCTGCCTGGCTTGCCGTCTGGTGCTGCAAATCGCCCTTGCGCTTCAGCAGCTCCGCCACCTGTTGGCGGTCGCGCTCCAGCGCTGTCTCCACGCTCTGGGCGCGCGCGCGCCGGCCCTGGATCTCACGCGCAAGCGCATCCATCTGGGCGAGATCGCCGGCCAGGACGCTGGCGCGGCGCTGCAGCTCCGGGACTGCGTAGCGCAGCAGCAGGCTGCCGCGGGCGATATCCAGCGGGTCTTCGTCGATGAATGCTGCACCCGGCGGCGTCATGGCCAGGCGCTCCAGGGCTGCGAGACTGTCCTGGAGTGACTTGCGCTTGCTCGTGAGCTCGTCAGCCTTGGCCCGGCGCGCCTCTTCCAGCGCGGTCAATGTCTCCTCGATTTGGGTCAGCTCTTTTTCTGCGGCCTGAACAGCGGCGGCACGCTGCACCAAGCTTGCCTGCAGATTAGCAGTTTCTCTCGCGAGTGCCGCGGCGGCGGCGGCAAGGGCCGCCTGCTTTTGCTTGTTCGCGGCCATGGCAGCCTCGACGCCCTGGAGCTGTTTGCTGTTGGGATCCGTGACCGGTGGCGTGGCAGGAGAGCTACCCTCCGCGGCCGTATCCTGAGCCCCAGCCTGCTTAAGACATCCCAAGGCAAGACAAGCGAACAGCGTCAACAGCAGAAAGGAACGGCGCGGGCTAGGCCGACACACGACTGGACCGACCCGTCTCCTTGCCGGCGTCCTTGCGGATCAAAAGATCGTGACCGGTCATGATCGCGGGCTTCGGCATGCCCAGCAGGTCAAGCAGGGTGGGCGCGATATCCGCCAGCCGGCCATTGCCGATGCCGGCGACATCGCGTGGGCCGTTGACTAGCACGAGCGGCACGCGATTAAGCGTATGGGCCGTATGCGGTCCGCCGGTCATGGGATCGCACATCATCTCGGCATTGCCGTGATCGGCGGTCACCAGCATGACGCCGCCAGTCTTCTTCACCGCTTCCTCCAGCCGGCCGAGGCAGCGATCTACCGCCTCGACCGCCGCAATCGCCGGGGCCAGCTTGCCGGAATGGCCCACCATGTCGGTGTTGGCGAAGTTCACGACGACGAAGTCGAAGCCGCCACCGGCAATGGCAGCCACCAGCCGGTCGGTCACCTCATAGGCAGACATCTCGGGCTTAAGATCGTATGTGGCGATTTTCGGGGAGGGCACGAGAATGCGTTCTTCTCCCGGGAAAACTCGCTCCTCGCCGCCATTGAAGAAGAAGGTGACGTGCGCGTACTTCTCCGTCTCGGCGATGCGCAGCTGCTTCTTGCCAGCGTGCGCCAGTAGCTCGCCCAGCGTGTCGCGCAGTTCCTCGGCGGGAAACAGCGCAGCGAGAAAGCGATTGAGCTCGGTTGAGTATTCGCACATGCCGAGAGCCGCGGCGAAGCGCGGCCGGCGCTTGCCTATTTGCTTTCGAGACCGATCCTGGAAGAGTACGTGCGCACGCTCGCGTACCCGGTCGGCACGGAAATTTGCCATCAGCAAGCCGTCGCCATTGCGCATGCCGGCATAGCCGGCGATGGCTGTTGGTTTCACAAATTCATCGGATTCGCCGCGAGCATAAGCCGCCTCGACAGCTGCGATTGATGTGGGCGCCTTTTCGCCCGCGCCTTCCACGAGAGTGGCATAGGGAAGCGCCACGCGTTCCCAGCGATTGTCGCGATCCATGGCGTAATAGCGTCCGCTGACTGTGGCGATGGCGATACCGGGAGCCTCCCGCGCGAAGTCGTTCAGATATTGAATCGCGCTCTGCGGGGGCGTATCGCGTCCGTCGAGGAAAGCGTGGACCAGCACTTCGATACCCGATGCTGCGATCAGCTTGGCCAGCACCGCCATGTGATGTTGGTGGGAATGCACCCCGCCAGGCGACAGCAGTCCCATCAGATGACAACGGCCACCGGCGGGCTTCAGCCAGGAAATAAATTCGAGCAGGCGGGGATTGCGCGCGAGATCGCCGGAATCAATCGCCGCGTCGATGCGCGGCAGATCCTGCATCACCACCCGGCCGGCACCGATGTTCATATGGCCCACTTCGGAATTGCCCATCTGGCCCGCTGGCAATCCGACCGCGAGTTCAGAAGCGTCGATCAGCCCATGGGGTGCTTCTTCCATCCAGCGATGCCAGGTCGGCGCCTTGGCGAGCGTCACGGCATTGCAGGCGCCGGCGCCGGCATGGCCCCAGCCATCGAGGATGCAGAGAACGACGGGACGCGGCGCCATGGCCAGGAGCCGCTAATTACTCGCGGTGGGGTAGAGACGGCGGAACAGGATGTCCTTACCGTAGAGGGTGGCATCATCCTGATGGGCGATAAAGTCGGTGATCGCCTTCGTGTCGTCGGTCAGCAGCACGGTCTGGTCGGCTCCTTCGCCCGTCACCTGGCCCTTCAGCTTGCCGGCGGTCACCGCGGCGATGAAGGCCTTGTCGTCGATGAAATGCACGTCGAGCTTGCCGGTTGCATCGATCTGATAGGCGACGAACACATAGGTGGCGGCGCCGCCGGAATCCTCGCCGCTCGAATCCACCGTCTGCAGATTGGCGATGTGGCGGCTGCCGATGCTGCTGATGAATCCCTGATAGTGATCGGCCTCGCCACCGCCATCCTTCTTGTGATTGACCGAATAGATGTCGATCATGCCCTGGCCGGCATCGAAGACGTGCAGGAACAGCCGGCCGTCTTCCCAGTCCGCCTCCCACAGCCCGAAGATGGCAGGATCATGGACCGCGTCGGCGGGGTTGCCGGCCGCGTTCTGCGATTCCGGCACGCACGCCGAGAGCGCAAGGCTGAGGAAAAAGGCCACGCCCGGCGCCAAAAGCCGCGCGATCATGCCCACATTTTGCGACTTGTTTTCCGGCAGAGCGTTCATCGGCCGGCAGGATAACGGCAAGTTAAACCCGATGATAGGGGTGGCCCGCCGCGATCTGTTGGGCCCGGTAAATCTGCTCGGCAATCAGCGCGCGCACCACCATATGCGGCCAGGTCATGGGGCCCAGCGCCAGGCGCAGATCGCAGCTTCGCATCAACTCCTGATCCAGCCCGTCGGCCCCGCCGATCAGGAAGGCAAGCTCGGCTTGGCCGCTTTCGCGCCAGCGGGATAGCTTGGCCGCGAAGCCGGCGGTATCGAGCGACTGGCCATGCTCGTCGAGGGCCACCACCACCGACTTGCCGGATCGCCGGGCAAGGGCAGCGCGCAATAGCTCCGCTTCGCGGCGCTTCAGCTCGCCCGCCCCCAGCTTGCGCTTCTCCTCCACCTCGATCAGCTCGAGGGGCGGGTGCAGGCGCTGGGCGTAGTCTTCGAACAGGGCCCGGGCGGGCCCGGGCTTTGCCTTGCCCACCGCCAGCAGAAGGATTCGCAAGCTGCCCTCCCTTTGTTACATTGGGGGCCGATGTTGCTCGCTACACCCGCCCGCCTGCCCCAGCGTATCGCGATTTTCGTCGTCCCCAAGTTTTCCCTGATGGACTTCACTGCGGTGATCGAGGCCCAGCGCATCGCCAACCGCATGAGTGGGCGCGAACTCTATACCTGGCATGTGCTGTCCAAGGATGGCCGGCCCGTCCTGGCCAGCAACGGGATTGCCATGAGCGCCGAGGCCCCGCTGGCCGAGGCCGGGCGCTATGACCAGCTGATCGTCAGCGCCGGCATGGAGGGCCATCTCTACGACGACAGGGAGGTCTTCGCCCAGCTGCGCCGCATTGCGCGCCGCGGCATGAATATCGGCGCCATGAATCTGGGAAGCTATCTGCTGGCCCGCTCCGGCCTGCTCGAAGGCTATCGCTGCACCGTGCATTGGGAAAATCTCTCGGGCTTCATGGAAGCCTTCCCGCAGCTCGAGGTCACCTCGGAGCTGTTCGAAATCGACCGCGACCGCTTCACCTGTTCGGGCGGGATCGCGGCGTTCGATCTGATGCTCCATCTCATCACCGCCCAGCACGGTTTCGCGCTGGCGACATCGGTCTCCGACCAGTTCGTGCATGAGCGCATCCGCGACAAGCGCGACCGCCAGCGCATGGCACTGCCGGCGCGACTCGGCATCCGTCATCCCAAGCTGTTGGCCGCCATCCGCCGCATGGAGGAAAACCTGGAGGAACCGGTCAGCCGCGCGGAACTTGCCCGCACGGTCAAGGTCTCGGCCCGCCAGCTCGAGCGCCTGTTCCGCAAATACCTTGCAAGGACGCCCACCCGCTTCTACCTGGAGCTGAGGCTCGACAAGGCCCGCCATTTGCTGCAGCAGACGGAGATGACGGTGCTGGACGTGGCGCTCGCCTGCGGCTTCGTCTCGGCCTCGCATTTCTCCAAATGCTATCGCGAGCGTTTCGAGAAAACCCCCCGCGCCGAGCGCCAGCGCCCGAATTAGTCTAAGTGAACCTTCTCCGCCCTCCAGGGGGGAGGGTAGCGAGCGAAGCGAGCCGGTGCGGTGGGTACAAATTGCGAGAGCACCTCACCCTCCATCGCTTCGCGATAGGCCCCTCCCTCCCCCCCACTCCGTGCGGAGAGGGAAAGTTGCGCATCTCGACTCTCTCCGCCCGCTCGGGCATGTTCGAATGATCAAACTCAGGACGATCGATGGCTGACGACGACAAGAAGCCGGACCATTATTTCCTGGTCGACGGCTCCGGTTACATCTTCCGCGCCTTTCACGCGCTGCCGCCCATGACGCGCAGCGACGGCACCCCCACCAATGCCGTCTATGGCTTCACCAACATGTTGCTGAAGCTGCTCGACGACGCGGAAGCGAACTACATCGCTGTCATCTTCGATGCCGGCGCCAAGTCTTTCCGCAACGAGGTCTACGCCGGCTACAAGGCACAGCGTCCGCCGCCGCCACCCGAACTAGTCCCGCAATTCGGCCTGATCCGCGATGCAACGCGCGCCTGCAACGTGCCGGCGGTGGAGCTCGCCGGTTTCGAAGCCGACGATCTCCTGGCCACATATGCCTGCCAAGCGGCCAAGGCCGGCCACAAGGTCACCATCGTCTCCTCCGACAAGGATCTGATGCAGCTTGTCGGCGGCAATATCGAAATGTTCGACCCGATCAAGAACCGGCGCATCGGCGATGCCGAGGTCATCGAGAAATTCGGCGTCGGGCCGAACAAGGTCGTCGATGTGCAGTCGCTCGCGGGCGACTCCACCGACAACGTGCCGGGCGTGCCCGGCGTCGGCGTCAAGACCGCAGCCGAGCTGATCAATACCTATGGCGATCTCGATTCGCTGCTGGCGCGCGCCGCCGAGATTAAGCAGCCCAAGCGGCGCGAGGCGCTGATCGCCAATGCGGATAAGGCACGCCTCAGCCGCGATCTCGTGCGCCTACGCCAGGACGTGCCGGTGCCGGCAGCTCTCGATTCCTTCGCGCGCCGGCGCCCGGAAGCTGCCGTGCTGTTGCCCTTCCTGCGGGACAACCAGTTCAAATCCATCCTCGCGCGCATGGAGGAGCGCTTCGGCGCGCCTCCGTCTGCGGCGCCGGCAAAAGAGGCGCGGCCGGTCAACCCCCGCCCAATGAAAACACCCTCGGGCACGATGGGCGACGTTTCGCCCGGCGATCTATCCGGCTATGTGCTGGTGCAGGATTTGGCCGAGCTCGACCAGTGGATCGCGCAAGCGCGGCTCGCCGGGTCGTTTTCGTTCGATACGGAGACCACCTCGCTCGATCCCATGCGCGCCGAGCTGGTCGGTTTTTCGCTTTGCATCAAGCCGGGTCGGGCCTGTTATGTGCCGGTGGGGCACAAGGCGCCGGGTGGCGATCTGCTGGCCGAGAGCGCACCGCCACCCAGACAGATTCCCCTCGCCGATGCGCTGGCGCGGATCAAGCCTCTGCTCGAGGACGATACGGTCCTGAAGATCTGCCAGAACGTGAAATACGACATCCAGGTCATGGCGAAGCTCGGCGTTGGCATCGCCGCCTATGACGACACGATGATGATTTCCTATGTGCTGGAAGGCGGCGCCCACGGCCACGGCATGGACGAACTCGCTGAACGTCATCTCGGACAGAAGACGATTTCCTATGGCGAGCTCACCGGCAGCGGCAAATCGAAAGTGACCTTCGATCGCGTGGCTTTGGACAGGGCACGTGATTACGCCGCCGAAGACGCCGATGTGACGCTGAAGCTGTTCGCCGCTCTCAAGCCGCGTCTCGCCGCGGAAAGGCTGCTGACAGTCTATGAGACCATCGAGCGGCCGCTGATCCCGGTCGTCGCCCGCATGGAAATGGCCGGCATCAAGATCGATGCGGGCGAACTGAAGCGCCTCTCCGTCGATTTCGGCCGCCGCATGGGCGAGCTCGAGCGCGACATTCACAAGCTCGCCGGCCACGAGTTCAACATCGGCTCGCCCAAGCAACTGGGTGAGGTGCTGTTCGATAGCCTGGGCCTCGCCGGCGGCAAGAAGGGCAAGACAGGTGCCTATGCAACCGGCGCCGATGTGCTGGAGGAGCTTGCCGCCCAAGGTCACGAGCTGCCGGCCCGCGTGATGGACTGGCGCCAGATCGCCAAGCTCAAAAGCACCTATGCCGATACGCTGGTGGAGCAGATCAATCCCGCGACGGGCCGCGTGCACACCTCATTCGCGATGGCGCTGACATCCACGGGCCGGCTTTCCTCCAACGATCCCAACCTGCAGAACATTCCGGTGCGCACGGAGGAGGGGCGCAAGATCCGCCGCGCCTTCATCGCCGAGAAGGGCCACAAGCTGGTTTCGGTGGACTATTCCCAGATCGAACTGCGCCTCGCCGCCCATATCGCCGATGTGCCGGCGCTCAAGGAGGCCTTTCGCGACGGCATCGACATTCACGCCATGACGGCAAGCCAGGTCTTCAACGTGCCGGTCGCGGGCATGGACCCCATGGTCCGGCGCAAGGCCAAGGCGATCAATTTCGGCATCATCTA
>CAZQLF010000019.1:0-14425 GCA_964594035.1 uncultured Rhodospirillaceae bacterium
AACGCTTGGTCCCACTAAATGGGCTTGGTCGTGGGCCCGGCGTTGGATGTGCCGGCCCCGTGCGACGATTTGGACTTGCCCCTTGCCGGAACCGACCTTGGTCATCATATCGGCTTGGGCTGTGCCAACGCCGACCAGAACGCCGGCGGCAATCGCCGCGGCGAACCGCAGCTTGTTCCCTGTCATGAGTCCTCCTGCAACCCGTTGGTTTCTGATTATGAATTATCACGCAGACATGCGTGGCTGTGAGGCTAACCCGGCATCTGAAACTTGTTAAGCCGGATTGTGGCGGTAACGATGGGCTAATAACCGGCCTGAAAGGCCTCTAGGCCCTTGGCAAGACTGGCTTCTTCGATATCGCGGGTGATGAAAACAAGGCGCGAGGCATGGTCCGCATCGGGCCATGATGCGAGTTCCACCGGCGGATGGAAGAGGTGTTGCACGCCGTGGATGGCAACCGGCCGCTCGTTGCCCGCCACGTTCAGGATACCCTTCAGGCGCAGCAGATTGGCGCCGTGGAGCGAGATTAGCATCTCGATCCAGTCGACGAACTTGGCCCAGTCCAGCGGCGCCTCGTGGCGCAGGCAGAAGGCGCGGATGCGCGCATCGTGGCGGTTGGGATCGAGCGGCTCGTGGTGGTCATGATCATGATCGTGGTCGTGACCATGCTGACGGTCCCGGGGCGCATAGGCCTCTTCCCTCAGCCAGCGCTGCACGTCGAGGCTCTTGGTTTCCGGGTTGTACAGTCCGGCATCGAACAGACCGGATGGATCGATCTCGCCGTTGAGCGCACGCAGGATCGGGGCGCCGGGATTGAGGCGATGCAGCCGCTGCTCCAGCGGCTTGGCGTCGCCGGCGAGATCAGATTTGGTAAGCACGATGCGATCGGCGACGGCCGCCTGCTTCACCGATTCCATCTGCTTGTCGAGCTGGTCCATGCCGTTCACGGCGTCGACCGTCGCGATCACGCCATCGAGCCGATAGAAATCGGCAAGCTGGGGATCCTGGATCAGCGTGTGCAGGATGGGCGCGGGATCGGCAAGGCCTGTGGTCTCGATCACCACACGCTTGAAGGGCGGAATTTCGCCGCGGCCGCGCCGCTTGTAGAGGCGGCGCAGGGTCTCGATCAGATCGCCGCGAATGGTGCAGCAGAGGCAGCCGCTGGAAAGCAGCAGCATGTCCTCGTTGGAGGATTCTACCAGCAGATGGTCGAGGCCGATCTCGCCGAACTCGTTGATGATGACGGCGGTATCGGCAAGGGAAGGCTGGCGCAGCAGAAAACGAAGCAGCGTGGTCTTGCCGCTGCCGAGAAAGCCGGTGAATACGGAGACCGGCAGGCGCTCGGGCGCAGCTTGCACTGCCTCGCTCATCGGGCGCCACGCAGTGTTTGCAGCGCCCAGAGGGTCAGCGTCAGCACCAGCACCGCGCCCGCCTGATGCAATGCTGCCAGCGGGATTGGCACCACCAGCAGCAATGTGGATATTCCCAGCATCACCTGGATCGCCACGATGCCGCCGACGAGATCGAGCGGCATCCTCGCATCCTCCGGCAAACACTCGCGCTTGAGCCACAGGGTCAGTGCCGTCAGCGCCACCAGCATGGCAAGCCAGCGATGAATGAACTGCGCTGCGGTCGGATTCTCGAACGGATTGCGCCAGAGTGGTTGAAGCGCGAAGGCATCGCCCGGCACCAGCTCTCCGCCCATCAGCGGAAACGTGTTGTAGATCTTGCCGCCGTCGAGGCCTGCGGTGAATCCGCCGGTGGCGAGCATGCCAACGACGAGGCAGAGCAAAAGGATTGTATGCCGGCGCAGGCTCGCCATCTTGGGCAGGTTGCCTGGCGCCGGCCGGATCAGCCCAAAGGCGGTCCACAGGATGCAGGAATAGATGAAGAGCGCCGTCAGCAGATGGGCGACCAGCCTGTACTGGCTGACATCGGTGCGCACCGATAGCCCGCTGCTTACCATGAACCAGCCAAGCGCGCCCTGGAGCCCACCCAGCAGGAACAATCCCAACAGGCGCAGGCGCAGCGCGGGGCGGATGCGATGGCGCAGCAGGAGCCAGAGACCGCCGGCGGCGAAGACAACACCGATCAACCGCCCCCACAGGCGGTGGACATATTCCCACCAGAAGATTCCCCGGAACTGGGCGAGCGTCATGTCGGGATGCAGCTTCTGGAATTCGGGAATCTGCTTGTAGAGATCGAATTCGTGCTGCCAGGCTTCGCCGCTCATCGGCGGCACGACGCCGCTGACCGGTTGCCATTCGGTGATCGAAAGGCCGGATTCGGTGAGCCGCGTGATGCCGCCGATCACCACCATGACGAAGATCATCGCCGCGACGATGAAGAGCCAGATCGCCACGGCCCGATCGTCGGCCCGGCGGCTATCGCCGGCCTGGGCAAGGGCTATCGTTTGCGCCATGTGCCAACATCTACCCGAAGCGCATCCGCCCGAACAGAGACGTGGCGCCGCAGTCCCCGGCGAGCACCTCTCGACTGGACCTGCCACCGCGCCCGACGTGTAATGGCGGGCCAGGTGCACATCCCAATCTTCGCGACGGAGAGTTCAGATGACACCGGATCAACCATTTTGGCAGAGCATTTTGCTGGAGGCGGTGGGGCCTCTAGTGACCATCCTTGTCGGCACCGTCATCGTGGGTTCGATTGCGGAACTGATAACGCGGCGCGCCCAGGAACGGCGCGAAGACTACCAGACCCGCATGAGACTCATCGACAGGATGACGGAGACGGCAAGTGCCCTCTATCTGGCAACCCAGCGCTATTGGCGAGGCCGGGATCGCGAGCAGGCAGACCAGGCCCGGATGACTGGGCTTCGCCTCGAGATGGACGCCCAATATCAGGCAACCCGCGTTGAGGGAGAGGTGCTGGAACGGCAGCTCCTGATATTGTTCAGTACCGCTGAGCCACGATTGCTATGGCACAGCACCATGGACCTGCTGACAGTCCGTTATTTCCAGCTGATCAAACTCGCCACGGACGAACTGCTCAAACGAAATGCGGGTCCCGAGCACAGTTTTCTTGCGGTGGAAGAGCTGAAAAATCCCCAGAAGGTGCTCGACGCGTATGGCGCCAGGATCGATGAGGCAACGCGCGCCGTGCTGGCAACACCGCTGGTGCGCCCGGCTGGCTGGTGGGCCCGATTGTTTGGCTAGCGTCCGATCGCCTCACGTTGAATCTACGTGAGGCGTGAACCAGCTGCTGTTTCGAATGGGTAGAGCGAGATTCACGGATCAGGTTGAAACACCTGATCCGATCTCGACCTAGTGCAGCGTCAGAACCGTCCCCGCATGGCGAATTTCGCCGGCCGAGATGATGCCGGTCGAGGCGACCTTCACCGAATGCAGCTTGCCCTCCAGGCTGCGGTGCCAGAAATCGAGGAAGCGGCGAAGCACGGGGAAGTTGGGGGTCATGTCGTAATCCTGCCAGGTATAGCTCTGCAGCAGGCTCGGATGGTCGGGGAGGTGGTAGAGGATTTCGGCGGTGGTCAGGCGGTAACGCTCCAATTGGCGGATCAGGTTTGCCATGTGTCCTTCCTTGGCGAATCGCTCCTTGGCCAACAGTCGAGTCGCCAGAAAGAAACTATGAGGCCGCAATCCCCGATCCGAAACAGAAAAGGCAATATTTTCCAGTAACTTAGCAGCGGCGTCGGGTGACTGCTGCCACGGGCCCCGCAGAATCCTTCCGTACCCGTCCAAAGGCCCTCTTGACGGCAGGGCGATGCTCCCTTATGTCGCTGGCACTCAATTCGCCTGAGTGCTAGCAGACCGGCCGCAAGCGCCGGCGGTGGCCTCGGGCGGGGCCGCAATTTATCAATCCTTAGAGGAGGTTACGTCAATGAAGTTTCGTCCGCTTCACGATCGGGTGGTTGTTCGCCGGATCGAAGCCGAAGAGAAGACGGCCGGTGGCATCATCATCCCCGACACCGCCAAGGAAAAGCCGATGGAAGGCGAAGTGATCGCCGCCGGTCCCGGTGCCCGCAACGAAAAGGGCGACCTCGCTCCGCTCGATGTGAAGGCCGGCGACCGCATCCTGTTCGGCAAGTGGTCGGGCAGCGAAGTGCGCATCGATGGCGAGGATCTCCTGATCATGAAGGAGTCCGACATCATGGGCATCATCGAAGGTGCCGCCAAGGCCGGCAAAAAGGCCGCCTAACGCAATCGAGCCACAACGGAATCGAATGAGAAGGATCAATCAATAATGGCTGCTAAGGAAGTCCGCTTCGGCACCGACGCACGCGATCGCATGCTGCGCGGTATCGACATTCTCGCGAACGCGGTTCGCATCACCCTCGGCCCCAAGGGCCGCAACGTCGTGCTCGACAAGTCGTTCGGCGCGCCGCGCATCACCAAGGACGGCGTCACCGTCGCCAAGGAGATCGAGCTCGCCGACAAGTTCGAGAACATGGGCGCCCAGATGGTGCGCGAAGTCGCCAGCAAGACCAATGACGTCGCCGGCGACGGCACCACCACGGCCACCGTGCTGGCCCAGGCCATCGTCAAGGAAGGCGTGCGCGCGGTTGCCGCCGGCATGAACCCGATGGATCTGAAGCGCGGCATCGACCTGGCGGTGGAAGCCGTCGTCGAGGACGTCAAGAAGCGCTCCAAGAAGATCTCCACATCCGACGAGATCGCCCAGGTCGGCTCGATTGCCGCCAATGGCGAGCGTGAGATCGGCGACATGATTGCCAAGGCCATGCAGAAGGTCGGCAATGAGGGCGTCATCACGGTGGAAGAAGCCAAGGGCATGGACACCGAGCTCGAAGTCGTCGAGGGCATGGAGTTCGACCGCGGCTATCTCTCGCCGTACTTCATCACCAACGCCGAGAAGATGCTGGTCGAGCTCGACAGCCCCTTCATCCTGCTGCACGAGAAGAAGCTCTCGGGCCTGCAGAGCATGCTCCCGATCCTCGAAGCCGTTGTTCAGTCGGGCAAGCCCCTGCTGATCGTGGCTGAGGACATCGAGGGCGAGGCGCTGGCCACCCTCGTGGTCAACAAGCTGCGTGGCGGCCTGAAGGTCGCGGCCGTGAAGGCCCCGGGCTTCGGCGATCGCCGCAAGGCCATGCTGGAAGACATCGCCGTCCTGACGGGCGGCCAGATGATCTCCGAAGACCTCGGCATCAAGCTCGAGAACGTCACCCTCGACATGCTGGGCAAGGCGAAGAAGGTGGTCATCGGCAAGGAAGAGACCACCATCGTCGACGGCGCCGGCAAGAAGAAGGAGATCGAGGGCCGCTGCAACCAGATCCGCGCCCAGATCGAAGAGACGACCTCGGACTACGACAAGGAGAAGCTGGCGGAACGTCTGGCGAAGCTCGCCGGCGGCGTCGCCGTCATCCGCGTCGGCGGGGCGACGGAAGTCGAGGTGAAGGAGCGCAAGGACCGCGTTGATGATGCCATGCACGCCACCCGCGCGGCGGTGGAAGAGGGCATTGTTGCCGGCGGCGGCGTGGCGCTGCTCTATGCCACCAAGGCGCTGGCTGGCCTCAAGGCGGGCAACGACGATCAGCGCGTGGGCATCGACATCGTCCGTCGGGCGATCCAGACGCCGGTGCGCCAGATCGCCGAGAACGCCGGCCATGACGGCTCGGTTGTCGTCGGCAAGCTACTGGAATCGAAGCAGGCCAATTGGGGCTTCGACGCGCAAAGCGGCGAATATGCCGATCTGGTGAAGACCGGCATCATCGATCCGACCAAGGTCGTGCGCTGCGCTCTCCAGGACGCTTCGTCCGTGGCGGGCCTGCTCATCACCACCGAGGCGATGGTCGGCGACAAGCCGGAGAAGAAGAGCGGCCCGTCTGCCCCCGGCGGCATGGGCGGCGGCGGCATGGGCGGCATGGGCGATATGGACTTCTAAGCGTCCGTTTCACCAACGCTCGAACGAATGGGGCCGCGCCTTCGGGCGCGGCCCTTTTGTTTGTGCTGAACCCCCACCCCGACTCTCTCCCGGGATCGTCTGATCCCTGTGCGCCGTGTTCGGCGCACAGGGTGAATCAGCCGATCATTTCTAAAGAAAGAATGGTTCGATTCAGCCAATGCCTCGCATTGGCATCGAACCATGGCCGGTGGAGACGGCGAAGAAAGACGCCGAGCCTCTTGTTCCCTCGCCCGCGATTCGGGAGAGGGAGGGGCTGTCGCAAAGCGACGAGAGGGTGAGGGCGTTCTCTCTAAACCGTCAAATGCCGCGCGCGGGCGCCGCGTTCGATGGCGGCGGCGGCCAGGCGGCCGATATCGAGCTGGTCGCGGATCAATTCCAGGACCCGCGTTTCTTCCTCGCTGACCTTGCCGTCGGCGGCGGCCACATCGCAGGCAAGCGCATAAGCCGTTTCGCGCAGCTTTTTGGGCAGGCCCTTGCGGATCAGCCGGAAGGCCTTGTCGAGCCCATTCTCATCGGCCAGCAATCGGGCGCACTCCGCGCCGATCTTGCTGATCTTGCGCGTCTTGAAATCGCGGAATACCGGCAGATGGGCGACCATGTCGCTCATGCTTTCGAGCTCGATATCCGGCATCTCGCGATCGGCGGCCGAGACCAGCACCATGGTGTAGATGAGGGCTTCGTGATGGTTGATCCTGGCAGCCATGGCGATTTTCCGTTCTTGACGTGAGGGCGGGACTTTAATCGCCCGCCACGGGTTTTGCCACTATCAGCGGCTTACGGCTTTTCGGCATGGGCTGGCCGCTCATGCGCCAGCGTCTGATCGCCTCAAATTATTCCAACTTGAGGCGTGAATCAGCCGCTGCTTGTTTAATTGGAGCGAGATTCACGGATCAGGTTGATTCAACCTGATCCGATCTCGCTCCAGGAAATCTCGGGTCAGCGCCACCGCGTCGGCCAAACCGGTGCGCCGCAGCTCGACGCCGTCGGGGAAAGCGCCGGCCAGGCGCGAGGGCAGTGCGCGATCCAGCAGCACGAACACGCCGCGATCGGTCGAGCGGCGGATGAGGCGCCCGAAGGCCTGCTTTAATCGCAGGCGCGTCAGCGCGTCGTCGTAATCCGTCCCGCCGAACGCACCTTTCCGGGCGCGATGGAGGATGGTGGGCCGTGGCCAGGGCACGCGGTCGAACACGATCAAGCGCAGGGAGCGTCCCGGCACGTCGACGCCGTCGCGCACCGCATCTGTGCCGAGCAGACAGGCATCCTCCTCGGCGCGGAAGATATCGACCAGCGTATTGGTCGAGAGCCCGTCGATATGCTGCGCCAGCAGCGACAAACCGGCAGAATCGAGATCTGCCGCGATACGGCGAAGAACTGCACGCATCCGTTCGATGGCAGTGAAGATGCCGAGCGCCCCGCCGCCCGAGGCAAGAAAAAGTGCGCGATAGGCGGACGCCACCTGATCGGGATTGCGCTTGTCGATATCGGTGATCACGAGAATGCGCGTCTGGGCCGGGTAGTCGAAGGGCGAGGCGACGCGAACGCGTAGCGAGGAGGGCAAATGACGCGCCCCGGTGCGTGCTTCGGCGCTGGCCCAGTCTTCCGCCGCCTCGCTGCGCCCATCGGTGAGCGTGGCGGAGGTGACCAGCAAACCCTGGGCCGGCAGCGCCACCGCATCGATGAACGGCACCGTGGGATCGACCCAGTGGCGATAGAAGCCGATATCGAAGTCGCGTCCGTCGATGCGCTCAACGCCGAACCAGTCGGTGAACTCCGCCGGCGTCGGTCTGCCAAGGCAGGCCAGCATGTCGCGCCAGGCGGCGATCTCCAGGTTGGCCCGCCGCTTGAGCCCGCGGGCGATTGCCTCGATGCGCTGGCGTGTAGCGGTATCCAGCGTCTCGGCTTCGTCCACCAGCCGCCCCGCAAGCCGCTGGGCCAGGAGGCGCATCGGCTTCAGCAGCGCGTCCAGCGCCTTGCCGAGGATGGCGCCCTGCTCCAGCAGCGCCTCATGCGGCGCGGTGCAGTCCGCCTCCAGCCCATGGGCCCCCTCGGTGGTCTTGGCGCGAGCGCGAACCAGCGCGCGCACTTCTATGAGGAACCGCTCGAGGGAACCGCTTGGCGTGCCCTCATGGATGCGGCGCAGCCAGCCTTCGCCGGGCAGCACGCGCGCCGCCTCCAGGATCGCCTGCAGCGCATCGCTGGAGGTCTGGTCGCCGGCGAGCAGGTCCTCGACCCGGCGCTTCAGGCCGCGCCGGCGGCCGGAATCCGCACCGATCAGCCAGCGGCGCAGTTCGGCTGCTTCCTGCCCCGTCAGGTGGCCGGCAAAGGCGCTGTCGGCGGCGTCGAACAGGTGATGGCCCTCATCGAAGATGTAGCGCGAGGGCAGATCGGCCTCGCCTTCGCCGGATCGGGCCGCCTGGATCATGGTCAGCGCGTGATTGGCGATGACGATGCTGGCGCGCCGCGCCCGGCGCACGCTGCGCTCGATGAAGCATTTGCGGTAGTGATCGCAGGCGGAATAGATGCATTCGCCGCGCCGGTCGGCGAGACCCAGGCTGCGGTTGCGGCCGATCAAATCCACCAGCCAGCCGGGAAAATCGCCGCCGGCGATATCGCCATCGCGGGTCGCACTTGCCCAGCGCGCCACCAGCCCCAGCGGCACGGCATCGTTCGCCCGCGCCAGCAGGCCACGTGCCGCCTCCTCGTAGTTCAGCAGGCAGAGATAATTCTCGCGGCCCTTGCGGATGACGGTCTTCTCGATCTTGCGGCTGCGCGTGGGGTAGAGCCGGTCGAGCTCGCCATCGATCTGGTGCTGCAGGTTGCGCGTGTATGTGGAGATCCAGACGGTGCCGTCATTGCGCTCGGCCCAGAGGCTTGCCGGCGCGATATAGCCCAGCGTTTTGCCGACGCCGGTGCCGGCCTCGGCGAGCACGAATTGCGGCTCGCCCTCCACCAGCCGCGGCGCGAAGGCGGCGGCCACGGCCGAGGCATAGTCCGCTTGCTGCGGACGCGCTTCCGCGCCTTCGCCCAGCAGTTCCGCCAGACGTTTGCGCGCTTCCGCCGGTTCCACTGGTTCGCTGCCGGGTGGCGGGGGTGGCGCGTAATCCTGCCATTCCGGCAGCTTGCTCCAGACATCGAGGCCGCTGCCCTTGTCGCCGGCATCCGATGCCAGGCCCAGCGTGCCCAGCACAGCCGAGCCCCAGGACCAGCCGCCCTTCGCCATGGTCCAGGCCAGGCGCGAGATCCTGGGATCGGGCGTGATGGCGGCAAGCTCGGCCATCAGGCCGCGGGCGACGTTGTGGAGGGCGACCGCTTCGTCTTCTAAGCCGCGCGGCTGCGGCAGGCCCAGCGCCTCGGCAAGGCCGCGCGGTGTCGGCAGGCAGAACCGCGCCGGCCGTACGAAGGCGAACAACTCCAGCAGGTCGAAGCAGACGAAACGCTCAATGCCGAGCCGGCGTGCCGTCGCCGGCCCGTGGCAGACGATGGGGCGCCCGCTTGCGACCCGGCTTGCGGCCTCCTGCGGCGTGATGAGGTCGACCTCGCCCAGCACATCGAGCCACGCCGCCCCGGCAAAGCCGGCAGCGAGGTAGGGAGCCTCGGGAATCACGGGCGAACGCGGTTGTGCTGACATGAAGGGGCGATTTTAGAAGCGGCGGAGAGCTGAATACAGAACGAAGATGGATGCTCGGGTCGAGCCCGAGCATGACGGTGTTTTTTGATCGTCATGGGCGGGCTTGACCCGGCCATCCATCTTGGCCAGCCGCCCATCTCGGATTGACGCCGTAGCCCATGCCCCATAGGTTCCGGCGGCTGTGTTGAAGACAAGACAATGAACGACGAACGAACATATGCGTTGGCGGCGCGGGCCTGGCCCTTCGAGGAGGCGCGCAAGCTGCTGGAACGCTACAAGGCTGCGCCGCCGGCGAAGGGCTATGTGCTGTTCGAGACCGGCTATGGCCCCTCGGGCCTGCCGCATATCGGAACATTCGGCGAGGTGGTGCGCACGACCGTGGTGCGCCAGGCCTTCGCCCGCATGTCGGATCTGCCGACGCGGCTCTTCGCCTTTTCCGACGACATGGATGGCCTGCGCAAGGTGCCCGACAACGTGCCGAACCAGGCCATGCTGCGCGAGAATCTCGGCAGGCCGCTCACCAGCATTCCCGATCCCTTCGGCAAGTTCGAGAGCTTCGGCGCGCATAACAACGCGATGCTGCGCCGCTTTCTCGACGGCTTCGGCTTCGACTACGAGTTCCAGAGTTCGACCGACTGGTATTTCAGCGGCCGGTTCGATGCCGGGCTGATCGCCGTGTTCGATCACTACGAGGAAGTCATGGCAGTGATGCTGCCGACCCTGGGCGATGAGCGCCAGCAAACCTACAGCCCCTTCCTGCCGGTCTCGCCCAAGACGGGCCGCGTCCTGCAGGTCCCGATCCTCGAGCTGCGCAAGGAGTCGCACACCATCGTTTATCGCGACGAGGACGGTACGCTGACCGAACAGCCGGTGACCGGCGGACGGTGCAAGCTGCAATGGAAGCCGGACTGGGGCATGCGCTGGCACGCCCTCAACGTCGATTACGAGATGTCGGGCAAGGATCTGATTCCCTCGGTGGAACTCGCCAACAAGATCTGCCGCATCCTCGGCAGCCGGCCGCCGGAAGGCTTCAACTACGAGCTCTTCCTCGACGAGAAGGGCCAGAAGATTTCCAAGTCCAAGGGCAACGGGCTCAGCGTCGACGAGTGGCTGACCTATGCGCCGCCGGAAAGCCTGGCGCTGTTCATGTATCAGAAGCCGCGTACGGCCAAGCGCCTGTTCTTCGACGTCATCCCACGCGCCGTCGACGATTATCTCGGCCTGCTCGACAAGTTCGCGGGCGAGGCAGCGGCCCAGCAGATGGAAAATCCCGTCTGGCACATCCACAACGGCAATCCGCCAAAGGGCGGCCTGCCGTTGGGCTATGGCATCCTGCTGAACCTCGCCAGCGTGGCGCACGCGACCGACAAGGCCGCCCTCTGGGGTTACATCTCACGCTACGTGCCGGATGCAACGCCTGAGAACCAGCCACTGCTCGATAGGCTGGTGGGCTATGCGCTCGCCTACTACCGCGATTTCGTCGTGCCGACGAAGCGCTATCGCGCGCCGAGCGAGATGGAGCAGGGTGCACTTGCTGATCTGCTGGCCGAGTTGAAAGCGCTGCCAGCAGGTGCGAGTGCGGAGGACATCCAGAACGTCGTCTACGCCGTGGGCAAGCGCCACCCCTTCGCCGATCTGCGCGCATGGTTCCAGTCGCTCTACGAGATCCTCATAGGCCAGAGCACTGGCCCGCGCATGGGAAGCTTCATTGCGCTCTACGGCATCAAGGAAACCTCGGCCCTGATCAACCGTGTGCTCGCCGGCGAGAACCTGAACGCGGCTTGAGCCGCGTTGGACGGCAGCTCAGCTGTGCGCGAATTCCCAATAGAGCTCGCGGGCGCGGCGGAAGATCGGCCCCGGCTGTAGCGAGCGGTTGTCGATCTTCGTATACGGCATGACCTTGCCGAAATTGCCGGTGGAGAAGATTTCGTCTGCCTCCAGCAGGTCCTGGTAATCGAGCGTGCGCTCATAGACCTGGATGCCGGCCTTGCGCAGCAGGCCGATCGTCCGTGCCCGCGTGATGCCGCTGAGAAAGCAACCATTGGCGATGGGCGTGTGGGCAGCACCATCCTTGGCGATCCAGAGATTGGCGGACGCGAACTCCGCCACATGGCCCAGGGGATCGAGCATGACAGCCTCGTCGAAACCCCTCGCTTTCGCTTCGCCGCTTGCGCGCCCGGCCTGGGTATAAAGGCAAACGGCTTTCGCATCCGTTGGTGCCGTTTCGGGCGAAGGCCGGCGCCATTTCGACAGCGTGCAGGAGGCGCTTTTCGCCGGATCCGGCATCTCGGTATTCACCACCGAAATCGAGATCTGAGTCGTGGCAGGATCGGGTGCCATCCAGCCATCCTGGCCCCACATGAAGGGCCGCAGGTAAAGCGGCGTGCCCTTGGGAAATTTGGCGATGCCATCGTGCAGGATTTCCTCGATCTGACCAGCCGGCATCGGCGATTTGAGGCCGATGGCCGCCGCCGAACGCACCGCGCGCTGGCAATGCTTGTCGAGATCGGGCGTTACACCCTCGAACGCGCGGGCGCCGTCGAAAATTGACGAGCCGAGCCAGATCGCATGCGACCAGATGCTGAGGAGTTGAGGATCACCGTCGGTCCATTTGCCGTCGATGTAATGCCAAGCTTTGAGGGATTTGTCCTGTGCCATGGCCGGGAGCTTAGCGAAGCGGGAAAGCTTGTCCACCCCCGGCGGCCGCAGGTCTGACCGGATTATTTGCCGGATGGTTTGCGTGTTCGCCTTGCCGGTTTGGTTCGCTCCGCGAGCTTGCGGCGCAATTCCGCATTTACCTCCAGCAGGCGGTCGCGCTGGCGCTCGGCGCGCGAGAGGCGGGCCTGGGAGCGCGTGAATTCACGGCGTAGCTGGATCAGGTATTTGTCGAGTTCGCCCATGGCGCTACGTTCGTGCGAGGCAATGTCTGCATACAAAGTGTTGCGATCATGGGCAGCATCAGGGCGCCATCCCCTCGACGGCATAGATGCGGAATGTGGCGTATTTGTCGCCGGCCTTTTTGGCTTCGACGTAGGCGGGCGAGGTGAACGCCGCCCGTGCTGCCTCCATGTTCGCGAACATCATGATGGCGATCCGCTTGGGCGGCTCGCCGAAGAAGCTGGCCGAGGCTCCGCCCCGCACGATGTAGGTACCGCCACCCTGGATGATCGCCTTGATGGCGCCCGGCACATAGTCCCGGTCGTAAGCGGCAGCATCATGCACATCGATTTCCCCCACAACATAGGCGGGCGGCTTTGCCTGCGCATGCAGCAGTTCAACCGTTCCGGCACCCAGCGCTGTGCCGAGGAAAAGGGACAGGACGATGGCGCGGTGGGCTTTCATGGCTTGCTCCTGCAGGAAATCAGCAGGAAGCCTAGGGTCAAATCCTCCGGCTGTCGCAATGAATTCCGCATCAGCGGACCAGGTATTGGCCGGAGAGCCACCACAGGCCCTCGCGCCGCCAAAAGGCAACGGCACCGACGGCATCGCGGCGGGCAGCCGCGGCGCGGGTTGCGGACAGCGCCAGACGGTCGCAGCAGCGGCTGTTCGTATCGGCCAGAATGGCCCCAAGCATCCTGCTGCCGCCGGCGAGAGCGGCGCGCCGCAGTTCATCGGGTATGTCGCCGTCGAAGCGGCGCTCGAGATCGCGGGTGAGACTGTAGGAATGCACTTTCCATTAGACAACGCGCGGACACAACCTGTAAAGGAATTTATTCCTCTACTGGCTGACCCATAGGATCCGCGCGATCCAGCGTACCTCGTCCATCTCCAGCACGCGGGTCGGGTGGCGCGGATTGAAGGAGCCGAGCTCGACCTTCTGCGCTGTCTGGCGCAACAGCTGCTTGGCCATGACCTCGCCCTTGCGGGTGCGCACCACCACCCGGTCGCCGCGGCGCACTTGCGCTGCGGGCGAAACGACGATGCGGTCGCCATCGCGATAGACCGGGGTCATGCTGTCGCCGCTGATTTCCAGCGCATAGGCCGCGGGATCGCGCAGGTCGGGAAAATCGACTTCTTCCCAGCCGCGCCCCACGGGATAGCCGGCATCGTCGAAATAGCCGGCGGCCCCGGCCTGGGCATAGCCGATGACCGGAATTCGCCGCGTTGCCGGGCGCGTGCCCAGCAAGGCAACGAAATCGGTCATCGATTCGCCGGTCGCGGTCAGCACCTTGGCGAGGCTTTCCGTGGTCGGCCAGCGGGCCTTGCCGTCGCGCGTGACGCGCTTGCTCTTGTTGAACGAGGTGGCATCGAGCTTGGCGCGCCGCGCCAGGCCCGATGGCGAGAGCCCATGCTTGGCTGCCAGCCGATCGATCGCCCGCCAGACGTCGCCATGCTTCAGCATGAGCCGATGTTCTGTTGCGCTGATCGCCTTGTCATCTGGAAAAACAGGGGCCCGGTTGCCCTTGGGAAGCGTGCGGGCTAGGGTCGCGCAGCCATGCGCGCCCTGATCGATGCCGGCCAGTCTCTGCTGCGCCTTCTGCCGCCGGAGACCGCGCATCGTCTCTCTCTTCGCCTGCTGTCCCTGGCGCCGCAGCGCTGGCTGGGGCAGGGCGAGGCCGACGATCCCATCCTGGGCAGCCGCGCCTTCGGCCTCGATTTTCCCAATCCTCTCGGTCTTGCCGCCGGCTACGACAAGAATGCGGAAGTCTTCGGTCCGGCCCTGAAGCTCGGTTTCGGATTCGTGGAAATCGGCAGCGTCACGCCGCGCCCGCAGGCCGGCAATCCGCGCCCGCGGCTCTTTCGCCTCAGCGAGGATCGTGCGGTCATCAACCGCATGGGCTTCAACAATGACGGGCTGGCTGCCGTGGCGGCGCGGCTTGCGCGGCGCAAATCCGGTGGAATCATCGGCGCCAATCTCGGCAAGAACAAGGACAGCGCCGACGCAGCGGCCGACTACACCGC
>CAZQLF010000020.1:0-14273 GCA_964594035.1 uncultured Rhodospirillaceae bacterium
GGGTGACTTCCTCGCGGCCGCTCGACTGAACGTGGATGGCGGCGCGCTGAAGCACGCGCTGGAAACCCGCCGTCGGTTTCGCTTCGCCACCATGGTTGGAGATCAGGTTGCCGAGCTGGCTGTCGATGTAGTCCGCGAGATCGCGGCGCAGCCGCTCGATATCGACGTTGCAGGCGCGCATCACCGCGACCGCATCGGGATCTTCGGTCAACGCCAGCAGCAGATGCTCGAGGGTCGCAAAATCGTGCCGCCGTTCATTGGCATACCCCAGCGCCCGGTGCAGCGTTTTTTCGAGATTGGGCGAAAGCATCGGGCAGTTACTCCTTTTCCATCGTGCACTGCAGCGGATGCTGGTGGCGCCGGGCGAAATCGATGACCTGGCTCACCTTGGTCTCCGCGACTTCATAGGTATACACGCCGCACACCCCCACACCCTTGCGGTGGACATGCAGCATAATGTCGGTGGCTTCGTGGTGGCTTTTGCTGAAAAACCGTTCGAGCACGACGACCACGAATTCCATCGGCGTGTAGTCGGCATTGAGCAGAGGCACCTTGTACATCGAGGGCTTCTTGGTCTTCGGCTTGGTCTTGACGACCACCCCGATCTGCTGGTCGTCGTCGTTGCGCCTGTCGCCGCTGCTCATTCCGTTGTGACCGCCGGTGCCTGGAACCCCAGCAAACTTCGCTGAAGCTCATAATATTGGATCGCGCGCGCCACCGCAAAGTCCTCGCCTCGCGCAATCGCAAAAAAGTTTTTACCCGCGGGCACTTGACGCAACCGCGAGTCGTCACGAGCGCGTGATGAGTATCGTTCAGACGCGATCGAGAAACGCGCGTGGCGCTGGCGGCGACGAGCGGCCTGGTGTTGGCGTGCCATTTCTTCTGAACTTTGTCGACGCGAGAGCCGTTTCGTTACGCCCTGTCGCAATTTTTTGCCTCAGCCGGAAAGCGGAATGAGGATTCAGCCAACTTTGCTGCACCGCAAAATCGATCGGCTATGACGCTACCTTCGCGATTCAGAACATTGCTCTCCTGCGCCCTTAAATTGTGGCAAACGGGCATCAGTCTCATACATTGCTCAAGGTCACATGTTCTATGTAGACAGAATTCCTCAGCTTTTTTAATATGATGCCATCAGCGACTCGGGGGAATCCAGGGTGAGTCAGGCAGCGTCCAGCACGGGACAAAAGTGGCGGAATAAGGGATTCGCACTTTTTGCTGCTCTTTTGACCCTCGTATTTCTCACGTTCCGCCCTGCATTTGCCGCTCCAACAAGCGCTGCCATCGTCATCGATGCCGCCAGCGGCCAGGTACTGCTGCAGTCCAATGCGGACGCCCAGACCTACCCCGCTTCGCTTACCAAAATGATGACGCTCTACCTGCTGTTTGAAGCGCTGCAGAAGGGCAAGATCACGCTCGATCAGCCGATGCCGATCTCCGTCACTGCGGCCAGCATGCCGGCCACCAACCTGGCGCTGGTGGCAGGCGATACGATCACCGTGCGCCTGGCGATCCAGGGGATGGTCATCCGTTCGGCAAACGACGCCGCCGTCGTCGTAGCTGAAGCGCTTGCGGGCAGTGTCGATGCCTTCGCCGACAAGATGAATGCAAAGGCCGCAGCACTTGGAATGACCCGTACGGTGTTCCGCAACCCGAACGGCCTGCCGGATGCCTATCAGCACACAACCGCGCGCGACATCGCGACCCTGGCGTTGGCTCTGCATCGCGATTTTCCGCAGTTCTATTCCTATTTCACGCAAGTGCGGTTCACCTATCGCGGCCGGGTCTATCTCACCCACAACCGCTTCATGCTGCACTATCCGGGCGCCGACGGCCTGAAGACGGGTTTCATCAACAGGTCCGGTTACAACCTAGCCGCCTCAGCGGTTCAGAACGGACGCCGGCTGGTCGCGGTTATCATGGGCGGCCGTTCGCCCTCGCTGCGCGACGCCGCCATGTGGTCGCTGCTCGACCACGGCTTCGGAACGGCAACGCCGAAATCCCAGAACAACAGCTTGCTGCTGGCCAGCGCCGGTAATGCCGACATTCTGCCGATCCTGCGGCCTGGCGATTACAGCGAAGGCGATAGCGACGCGACCGACGCCACCGACGCGACGGATGAAGGCGACAACAACGACAGCAACTTCAGCGCCATGTCGCCCCAGATCGCGGGCCTGCCGACCGGGACGCCAAGCGCGAGCGCGACGCACCCGGCTGCAACAATCCAGACCGCAGCACTGCCGCCGGCAGCACCTGCAGCTCCGGCTCTTCCGCCGGCAACCACCAAGAGTGCCACATCGACCAAGAGCGTCACGACCGCGTTCGCGCCGCAGATTCCGATCCTGCCAGCCGGTGTCGAGGACACGTACTATTACAGTCCTTCGCTGGCTGCCCTTAAAGTGCCGATGCTGCGCCCGGGATCGGCTGAGCTTCCCGGTGTTTCCGATGGTGTCATGGCCGTCGCTGTCGAAACGAAGCGTTTCTGGGGCGTGCAGGTGGGTGCCTACAGCCGCTACACGCCGGCGCGATTGGCGGCGGAAAAAGCGCAACAGAACCTGCCCTTCCAGATCAAGGATACTCATATCGCCGTCGACGAAGCGGACGGCCATAGCGGCAAGCTCTATCGCGCCCGTCTCGTGGGCCTGGCCCAGGACGAGGCGAACAATGCCTGCCGCGAACTTCGCGCCCGCCAGATCCCCTGCCTCGTTGTCCAGGCGAATTCCGCCGTCGCGATGGTTCCGGCGCAGTAAGCCGGCTCTCAGTTCTCACAGAGCTGTTACAGCAGGCCTGAACTTCACACTGGGCGCGCATTCGCGCTGCGTTAGAGTGGCCGCCCCATCATCCGGGAGAAAGCCCCATGCTGACACTGTTCCATGCGCCGAAATCCCGTTCGTCGCGATTCATCTGGCTGATTGAGGAACTCGGCCTTCCCTACGCCTTGCGCGTGGTCACGATCCGGCGTGGCGACGGCAGTGGCGCACTCGATCCAGCCAATCCGCATCCGCACGGCAAGGTCCCGGTCGTCGTCGATGGCACCACGACGATTTTCGAATCGCCCGCCATCGCGCTCTATCTCACCGATGCCTTTCCCGCCAAGGGCCTTGGCCCCAAAATCGGCGAGCCGGCCCGCGGCGCCTATCTCTCATGGCTGGCCTACTATGGCGATGTGATGGAACCGGCCTTCATGTCCAAATTCATGAACACACCGGTGCCGCGCGGAACCGCCGGCTGGGTTGTCGCCGACGAGGCGATGGCGTTCGTCATCCAGACCCTGACCGCCAAGCCGTTCCTGCTGGGTGACGATTTCTCGGCGGCTGATGTGCTGTTCGGCAGCACCTTTGCCCTTTTCGCCAACCACCCGCTGCTTCCGAAATCGCCGGTCCTCGACGCCTATGTAAAGCGCTGCGTCGGGCGGCCTGCTTATGCGCGCGCCGCCGCAAGGG
Organism: uncultured Rhodospirillaceae bacterium; assembly: GCA_964594035.1. Lineage (GTDB taxonomy): Bacteria > Pseudomonadota > Alphaproteobacteria > Dongiales > Dongiaceae > DASXQK01. Next base: position 3,444 of record CAZQLF010000020.1, read on the forward strand.
ACAACGGATGAACGCTACGTTCGATCTGGTTTTCCGCAATGCACGCATCGTCGATGGCTCGGGCGCCGCAGCGACACACGGCGATGTGGCGATTGCCGGCGAGCGGATCGCCGCAGTGGGCAAGGTCGCAGAACGCGGCCGATCCGAGATCGACGTGAAGGGACAGGTCGTCGCCCCTGGCTTCATCGATGTCCACACCCATGACGACCGGGCATTGCTGGTCAACCCGGGGATGGCGATGAAGGCGAGCCAGGGTGTCACGAGCGTCGTGGTCGGCAATTGCGGCGTCAGCCTGGCGCCACTGATCCTCGACGGTGCGGTACCGCCGCCGCCGGATCTGGTGGGCCGCCAGCGCGCCGATTTCCGTTTTCCCCGCGTCGCCGAATATCTCAACGCCTTGGACGCAGCACCGGCGGCGGTGAATGCCGCTTGCCTGGTTGGACATTCAACCTTGCGCGTCGGCTGCATGGCCGACATCAAGCGCCCGGCGACGGCGAAGGAAATCGATGCCATGCGGGTGCGCCTGCGCGAGGGACTTGCGGCCGGCGCCATTGGTTTTTCCACCGGGCTTGGCTATGCGACCTCGGCGGCGGCACCGGCCAGCGAGGTTGAGGCGTTGGCCCGCGAAGCAGGACAAGCGGGTGCGATTCACACCACCCATATGCGCGATGAAGGCGATCATGTGATGGAAAGCCTCGAGGAATCCTTCTCGACGGCGAAATCAGCTGGCGTGCCGGTGGTCATTTCCCACCACAAGGTGTCTGGCGTGAGCAACGCGGGCCGCAGCGTCGAAACATTGCCGCGCATCGCAAAGGCAATGGCCGAGCAGGAGGCGGGCCTGGACGCCTATCCATATGTTGCTTCCTCGACGATTTTGACGAGCGAGGCGGTGGCGAAGGCGCGCAAGGTGCTGGTTACCTGGTCACGTTCGCATCCGGAAATGGCAGGCCGCGAGCTTGCGGCCATCGCCGCCGAATGGGGTATCGACGCCGCAGCTGCCGCGGCACGTCTTCAGCCGGCGGGCGCGGTCTACTGGAGTATGGATGAGGCCGATGTCCGGCGCATCCTGGCTTTCGAGCATACAATGATCGGCTCAGATGGCTTGCCGCATGACAGCCATCCGCATCCGCGGCTCTGGGGAAGCTTCCCGCGAGTCCTTGGTCATTACAGCCGCGAGGTAGGCCTGTTTTCGCTGGAAGAAGCAGTGCGCAAGATGACCAGCCTGCCGGCGCAACGCTTCGGACTGAAGGAGCGGGGCAGGCTCGCCGCGGGCATCTTTGCCGACGTTGTGGTTTTCGATCCCGACCGTATCGCCGATCGCGCGACCTTCGAGAATCCAGCGACACCCGCCGCGGGAATCTTCCTGGTGATGGTGAACGGACAGGCGATCTGGCGCGATGGCGCTTCGACCGGTGCAAGGCCCGGGCGCGTCTTGCGCCGGAGCCCGAAACACTAGTCGATCGGAAGTGCCACGCCGCTGGCGGACAGTTCCTTGCCCAGGGCGGCCTTCAGCCGCTCGAGCCCGTCAGTGGTTTTCGATTCGCAGCGTGCGACCAACACGTCCTGCGTGTTGGAAGCGCGCAGCAGCCACCAGCCATCGGATGTGCTGACCCGCACGCCATCGACATCACTGACCTTGGCCCCTGCTTTCGCCAGGCGCCTGGCCACTTCCTCCACCACGGCAAACTTGCGCTCCTCGCTGCAGGGGAAGCGCAGTTCCGGCGTGTTCATCACCTGGGGCAGCGCCTTGCGCATGTCGGCCAGGCTTTGCGGGGCGCGGCTGGCAATGCCGAGGATTCGCACGGCGGCGTAGAGCGCATCGTCATAGCCGTAATAGCGGTCGGCGAAGAAGATATGGCCGCTCATCTCACCCGCCAGTGGCGAGCCGGTCTCGGCCATCTTCGCCTTGATCAGCGAATGTCCGGTGCGCCACATCAATGGGCTGCCGCCAGCCGCGGCGATCTGGTCGAACAGCACCTGGCTTGCCTTCACATCGGCAATGATGGTGGCGCCCGGCTTGCCGGCCAGCACCTCGCGGGCAAACAGAACCATCAGCTGATCACCCCAAAGGATGCGGCCTTCGCCATCGACCACGCCGATGCGATCGCCATCGCCATCGAAGGCGATGCCGAGATCGGCCTTCACGGCCGCGACCTTGGCCTGGAGATCGGCCAGATTCTTCGGCACCGTCGGGTCGGGATGATGGTTGGGGAAATTGCCGTCGATGGTCTGGTGGAGAAGATGGTGATGGCCCGGCACCTTCTTGGTCAGCCGCACCATGGCCTCGCCGGCGGCACCGTTTCCAGCATCCCAGGCGACCGTCAGAGGCTTGTCGCCGTCATAGTCTTTTGCCAACCGGTCGACATAGGCATCCAGAACCGGCCGGTCCTCGCTGTTACCCCTGGGACCGCTGGCGTAAGCGCCGGCCGCTGCGATCTCGGCCAGGCGCCTGATGGCGGCGCCATAGAAGGCGCCCTTGCCCATCATCATCTTGAAGCCGTTGTACTCGGCCGGATTATGCGAGCCGGTGATCATGATGCCGCCATCCAGCGACAGCGAGCGCACGGCGAAATAGAGCATGGGCGTCGGTCCCAGCCCGACGCGCAACACCGAGACGCCGCCATCGCGCAAACCCTTGACAACGGCCGCTTCCATCGCCGGCGAACTCAACCGCCCGTCATAACCGACAGCGGCCCGGGTGCCGCCCGCTTCGCGCAGCATGGTGGCGAAGCCGCGGCCGATGGCATAGGCGTCGTCCGTGAAGAGAGTCTTTCCGACGATGCCGCGGATATCGTATTCGCGGATCGCGGTGGGATCGAAACGATGACTTGCCTTGGACATGCGCGGTCTAGTGTCCTGCCCCAGAAATTCGCACGTGAATTTCTGGGATAAGCAGGCTACTCGAATCAATAACCTGTGTCCCGCAGCCACCGGGAATCTGATTCGACAAATTTCGGAATTGGGACACTAGGGCCTGCCGATGCTGCTGTAGCGGAACCCTGCCTCTTTCATCTCCGCCGGGTTATAGACGTTGCGCAGATCGACCAGCACCGGCTGGCGCAGCAGCGATTTTACCCGCTCCAGATCGAGCGCGCGGAACTCGTTCCATTCGGTGATCAGCACCAGCGCATCGGCGCCGGTCATGCAGTCGTAGGCATCCTTGCAATAGGTGAGATCGGGCAAGAGTTTCTTGGCTTCATGCATGCCCTCGGGATCGAAGGCGCGGATCGTGGCTCCCGCCTTCTGCAAGGCCGGCAGGATGCCGAGACTGGGGCTATCGCGCATATCGTCGGTATTCGGTTTGAAGGTCAAGCCGAGTGCTGCCACCGTCTTGCCGGCAACGGATCCGCCGAGTGCCGCGATCACCCGGTCGGCCATCGCAGGTTTGCGCGCATCGTTCACCGACACCACCGTCTCGATGATCTTCAGCGGCGCGCCACAATCCTGGGCTGTCTTAACCAGCGCCAGCGTGTCCTTGGGAAAGCAGGAACCGCCGTAACCGGGGCCAGCGTGCAGAAACTTGCGGCCGATACGGCCATCGAGGCCGATACCGCGGGCCACGTCGTTGACATTGGCGCCGACCTTTTCGCAAAGGTCGGCAATCTCATTGATGAACGTGATCTTGGTCGCGAGAAACGTGTTTGCCGCATATTTGATCAGCTCCGCCGTCTCGATGCTGGTGAAGACGATCGGCGTCTCGATCAGATAGAGCGGCCGGTAGAGCTTGCGCATGACCTCGCGCGCCAGGTCGGAATCGGCGCCGATGACGACGCGGTCAGGGCGCATAAAATCGCCGATGGCCGAGCCCTCGCGCAGGAACTCCGGATTGGAGCAGACATCGAAATCGGCGGTGGGCCGCGTTTCGCGAATGATCCTCGCAACCTCACGGCCCGTGCCGACCGGCACCGTCGATTTGGTGACCACCACCGTGTAGTGATCCATGGCTTCGGCAATTTCGCGCGCCGCGTCGTAGACATAGGAAAGATCGGCGTGACCGTCGCCGCGGCGCGACGGGGTGCCAACGGCGATAAAGACCGCATCGGCGCTCTTCACCGAGGCCTTGAGATCGGTGGAGAAGGAGAGCCGGTTGGCGCGCACATTGGTCTCGACCAACGCTTCCAGCCCGGGTTCGTAAATCGGCATCTTGCCGGCTTTCAGACCGGCGATCTTACCCGCATCCTTGTCGACGCAGACGACATCGAGGCCGAATTCGGAAAAACAGGCGCCGGAGACGAGACCGACATAGCCGGTGCCGATGACCGCAATCCGCATGGGTGTGATTCCTTTTAGGAGCGGCTGGCGTAGTCGCGCAGGATGTCGCGTACCGCGCTGCCGATTGTTTCGTGACGCAGGCCATAGGCGATGGTGGCTTCGATGAATCCGGCCTTATCGCCGCAATCGAAGCGCGTGCCCTCGAAGCGATAACCGTTGAAGGGTCCGTGGCCGATCATGCGGGCCAGTGCATCGGTCAGCTGAATCTCGTTGCCCGCCCCCGGTTTCTGCTCGGTCAGCAGATCGAAGACCTGAGGCTGCAGGATGTAACGGCCGATGATGGAAAGCGTCGACGGCGCTTCGGCGGGCTTCGGCTTTTCCACCAGACCCTTGACCTCGGTCAGGCGCCCATCGGTCTTGCCCGGCTTCAGAACGCCATAGCGATTGGTATGCTCCTTGGGCACATCCATCACCGCGACCAGATTGCCGCCGACCTTGTTATAGACGTCGATCATCTGTTTAAGGCAGGGCGTCTTGGCCATCACCATGTCGTCGGCCAGAAGAACGGCGACGGGTTCACCCGCCGCGAGATAGCGCGCGCACCAGACGGCGTGGCCCAACCCGGCTGGATGCTGCTGGCGCAGGTAAGCAACCTGGCCCGCTACCGGCAGAAGTCCGTCGATCAGAGCCAGCTCCCTGCGCTTATCCCGGCCGGTCAGTGTGGTGTGCAGTTCAAAGGAGTGATCGAAGTGATCTTCGATGGCCGACTTGCCGCGTCCTGTGACAAAAATAAATTGTTCGATCCCCGCCGCCTTCGCCTCCTCCACCGCATACTGGATCAGTGGCTTGTCCACCACCGGCAGCATCTCTTTAGGCATGGCCTTGGTCGCCGGCAGAAAGCGGGCGCCGAGGCCGCCGACCGGAAATATGGCCTTGCGAACAGGTTTGATGGTCATGCGGAATCCGTGCGGTGAGAGGGCGGAATTTGTGCCATAGGGTACCCGCCTTGACAACGGCGGCGCGCCGGCCGGCCGTTAATTGACCAGCAACCGATCGCGGGCCTCGTTCAAACGCGCGGCAAGGTAAGAAGATCCACCATGATCGGGGTGGACTTTCATCATCAGCCGGTGATGGGCTTCGCGGACATCAGCGACACTTGCGCCAGCGGCAAGGCCGAGAACCTCGAGGGCTTCCTCGCGGCTCATGGTGCCGGGCGTACTTGGGGCCTGCGCCTTTGCGCCTTCCGAAGCGCTGTCTTGCGGGCGCCATCCCGCGTGGAGACGATCGAGATAAGCCTCCAGCACTGCAACCCCTTCGCTGTCACTGTTGCGCAGCTCGTCGAGCAGTTCCAGAAGATCACCGATGGCCAGGTCGCCAAGGCGGCGATCCTTGAATTTTCCCGCCTTGATTCGCCCGTCGACGGTGCCGGTATCGTGATCGAGGCTCACGCTGAGATAGCCGGTCTCAATTCCGGATGTCCGGCCAGGTTGCCCCGCGCCGATTTCGGCTGCCAGGCGTGCCTGGCGCCAGCGCCACCAGAAAAATGCGACGGGTGGTGCCACGAGAAACAGAAGCCCGAGCTTGCCGGTGAAGGTCAGCAGCAGAAAAACAATCACCGCCAGCGCGATACCCCCATAGCGCACGAACCGGGCGAGTGTTGCCGGATTGGCCCGCGTTGCCCAGCTGAGACCGTAGAGGGCCGCGATGAGGCCCATGAACCCCAGGACAAAATAGGCCGGCATGGCGCTATTTCCTCGAGAGCTGGCGCGTCAGCAGCAGGGCATGGCCGCCGGCGCTGCGGCTGAAATCCTCCAGCGCCTTGCGTCCGCCGGCGGCATAGACGGCAACCGCCCGCAACAGCTCGCGCAGTTGGCGGGCGCTGGCTGCATCGAACGGGCAACAGGCGCCACCGCTGAGCCGGGCGAACTGTTGAAAGGCAGCTTCAGCCACGCTGTCGCGCCCCTCATGGAACAGAAACATGGGCAGGCCCAGCACGCCCAGCTGGCCCGCCAGATCACACAGCTCGTCGATCGGTTCTTCCATCGCATCGCCCACGAAAACAAGGGCGTTGACTTTCTTGGCCCGGGTTTCGTTGCGCGCGTGACGCAGCACGCGGCCGATCTGGGTGCGCCCGCCGAGACAGCGCACGCCTGTCATGCGCCGTGTGAGCTCCTTCGAATCACTGAGCCAGGGTGTGGCTGCGAACTCGCCGAAGCCGCGATAGTAGGCGAGCTGAATATCGAGGCCGCCGAGGCCGGCAGCCTCGGAAAACATTTCGCCCTGAAGCTCGCACGCAATATCCCAGGTGGGTTGACGGCTGGCGGTCGCATCGAGAGCGAAAACGAGGCGGCCGCGCGTACCGGGTGCGCGCACCATCGGCATGGCGGCCAGCTTCTGGACAAAAAGGTCGACCGCTCCGGTAACGCTTTTTTCCGGCGCCTTCTTCTCGGGCACTTTGTCGCGCTCGCTCATGTATGAGAGGTAGTATAGCGCAAGCTGGAGTGCCAGAGGCGCTAGTTGGGCGCGGCAATCCCAATCGCCTGCAGCAATGCTCGAACTTCCTGGCGTGCGGCGACATGCGACATGTTGAGGGAGGGGCCTCCCCTGCCCTCGTTCAGGTCCAGCAGGGTCAGGCCACGGGGAAACAGCTCGCGGAAGATCACCCGCTCGGAGAAACCAGGCGCCAGGCGAAAGCCGATGCGCTTGGCCAGTTGCTCCAGCAGCCGCCCGATGTCGCGCTTGTTGCGCGCATCGAGGCTGGAAAGGCGATTGCGCATGACGATCCAGTCGATAGACCCGCCATCGGCGAGCGCCCGGCGCTTGCGCTGCTCCCATACTGCTTCGGCGTAGATGCTGGGGCCCTTGATCTGCTTGCCCTCGCGATCGAGCCGGGCCAGCAGGTCGAGATCGACGAAGCTGTCGTTCAGCGGCGTGATCAGTATGTCAGCCCGGGCATGGGCGATGCGCGAAAGACCGGTATCGCTGCCGGGCGTGTCGATGACGATCACGTCGTTGCCAGCAAGGTCGGCAAGAGCATTGGCAAAGCGCGCCTGGTCTTCGGCGGCGGCGGCATTGGCGGAATCGAGCCGGCTGACTTCGATGGGAACGTGCCTCCACATCGGCAGGGGCAGCTCAGCGGCCGTGGCGTGCCGGTTCTCGAAATAACGGGTGAGCGTGCCCTGGCGGGCATCGAGGTCGAGGCTGGCCACCGTGGCGCCGCTGTGCAGCAGCGCCACGATCAGATGCATGGCGGTGGTGGACTTGCCCGATCCGCCTTTCTCGTTGCCCAGGACGATGACTTGCGGACGGCCGGAACGAAGGCCCGCGCGCGGCTGCAGGATCACGCAGCCCTGATCCAGATGGCGGTGTCGTGGAAGACGGCGCCACCCTTTGGCGGGCCGGCATCGGCACTGGTCAGCGTATTGATGCCGCTGCCTTCCTCAAACGCTACATTCGGCCAGATGCTCTCCACAACGACGACACCCGGCTGCAGCCCGTCGAAGGGCTGTGCATGGACAACGATGCTGCCACGCTGGTTGCCCAGCCGGACACGGCTGCCTTCGCCAATTCCCAGACGCGCGCAGTCATCCGGATGGATGAGCACCTTGGGGCGGCCTTCGCGAGTTTGCGAACTGGGTGTCTCGGTGAAGGTGGAATTCAGGAACGAGCGCGCCGGTGCCGCAACGAGGCGGAAAGGATGCTCGCCGCTCGAATCCTCGATCAGCGCCGCCTGGTCAGGCAGCACCGGCATGCGGGCGTGATCGAGGCCCAGCGACTTCCAGTCGGGCTTGAAGCGGAACTTGCCATCGGGAAAACCGAAGCCTTTCAGGAAATGCGCCTCTTCGAAGGGCAGCGCGCAGTCAAGCCAGCGGCCCTCATAAAATTCGGAGGGCGGCGGCAGGTTGGAGATGCGCAGCGACTCCTCGATGATTTCCCATTCCGTCATCTCGAAGCCACGATGCTTGCCGCCCAGGCGGCGCGCCAGTTCGCAAATCACGAAGTGATTGGGCCGCGCTTCAGCATATGGCTCCACCACCTTGCGCGTCAGGTGCAGATGCGTATGGCCGGACGATGTGTAGATATCGTCATGCTCGAGGAAGGTGGTCGCGGGCAGGACGATGTCGGCCATCTTGGCCGTGTCGGTCATGAACTGCTCATGCACGCAGGTGAACAGATCGTCGCGCAGGAAGCCGGCGCGTACCTTGTTTGTCTCCGGACAGACCACCATGGGATTGGTGTTCTGGATCAGCATTGCCGTCACGGGCGGGCCATCGCCCAGATCGCGCTTGTCGCCGATCAGGATCGGCCCCAGCCGTGACTGATCGAGGAGGCGAATGCGGCTGTCGCGTACGTCATGGCCCTCGATCAGGCTGCGATCGAGCTTGTACAGCGCACCATTGGCGTAAAGGGCACCGCCGCCGAGGTGTTTCCAGGCGCCGGTCACCGCCGGCAGGCAACTGACCGCATGCATCTGGGCCGAGCCGTTGCGGCTGCGGGTGAAGCCATAACCGATGCGAATGAAACTGCGCGGCGTGCGCCCGTACATCCGGGCGAATTCGACGATGGTCGCCGCCGGCACGCCCGACAGGCGTTCCGCCCAGGCCGGGTCGCGGCTCTGCAAATGCGCTTCCAGTTCGTCCGGCACATCGGTGTAGCGTTTGAGATAGTCGCGGTCAGCGAAACCTTCCTTGAACAGGACATGCATCACGGCGCAGGCGACGGCGCCATCTGTGCCCGGCCGCGGCATGATGTGCATGTCGGCCACTTCCGCGGTGCCTGTGCGGTAGGGATCGATCACCACCAGCTTCGCATTGCGGTTCTTCCGCGCGCGGCTGATATGGGTCATCAGATTGACCTGGGTGTGAACCGGATTGCCGCCCCACACCACGATCAAATCGGATTCGGCGACCTCGCGGGAGTCAGCCCCGTGACGGACGCCGGCGCCGGCGAACCAGCCGGCATCGGAAAGCGAGACGCAGATTGTTGAAAGCTGGCGCGAATAACCCAGCGCATGGCGGAAGCGCTCGATCCCGTCACGCTGCACCAGCCCCATAGTGCCGGCATAAAAATATGGCCACACCGTCTCGCCACCGTGACGGGCGGCCGCCTTCTGGAACGCGGCCGCCACTTCGTCCAGCGCCTGTTCCCAGGAAATGCGCTTGAAACATTCGATGCCGCTGCCCTTGGGGCCGACGCGGCGCATCGGATAAGCGAGACGATCCGGGTGATGCTGGCGTTCGGCGTAGCGGGCGACCTTGGCGCAGACAACGCCTGCCGTATACGTGTTGTCAGCCGAGCCGCGCACCTTGCCGATGCGCGTGGGCGACAAGCGTTCGACGTCGAGCGCACAGGTGCTCGGACAGTCATGCGGACAGGCGGAATGGACGATATCCAGCGGCATTTTCGATCCTGAAAGGCTCGAATCAAGTCTAGTCGCCCTGCCGCGGCCTCGCAACGCACCAAGTCCGGCTTATTTCCGCCGCCCGCAAGCAATGCAGCCCCCCAATGCAAGGAAAGGGGGTGGCGGCAACCCGGCTGAGCCGCTACGGATAAGCCCTGCAAAAGAGGTCGAAGATGGCGGAGTCAGTCGCGACAACCGGGCTGCGCAATATTCCCGGCCGCGCCATCCTCTACATGCTGGCGGGCTCGTTTCTCGTCGTCATTCTTGATACCGCGGTCAAGTGGCTGGCCAAGGGGTATTCACCTTTCCAGATCGGCTTTCTGCGCTATGTGATCGGCTTTTTCATCGCTTCGGGCATTGCCCAGCGCAATGGCGGGCTGGGCACCCTCAAGACGCGCCGCCTGATGGGCCATCTTGCCCGGTCGGTCCTGAACATCGTCACGATGCTGACGTTCTATTATGCGCTTCAGCAAATGCCGCTGGCCGATGCGATCGCCATCGGTTTTGCCACACCACTGTTCACCACCGCGCTATCCGGCCCATTGCTGAAAGAAAAGGTGGGCATCCGGCGCTGGAGCGCGGTCGCGCTCGGTTTCGGCGGCGTGCTGATGATCGTCCAGCCCTCTGCCCATGGCATCAACACGGGCGCTCTGCTCGCCCTTGTTTCGGCGCTCTGCTGGTCTCTGACCCAGATCTCCTCGCGCCAGCTGAGCACGACGGAGTCGAGTCACACGATCCTCTTCTATTACTCCGTCGCCATCATCGTGGTGCTGGGTGCCTGCATGCCGAGGCTCTGGATCACGCCCCAGGGCCTGGACTGGCTGTGGTTCGGCGTCTGCGGGGTGGCGGGGAGTTTCGGCCAGTTCTGCTACAACCAGGCTTTCCGCTACGGCGAAGCCTCGATGGTTTCGCCCTTTGATTATACCGGGCTGGTCTGGGCGACGTTGATGGGCTTCATCGTGTTCGGTGATTTGCCAACAAGTGTCATTCTTGCTGGTGCCGCAGTCATTATCGCCAGCACATTTTATATCGCGCGGCGCGAAGCCCAATTGCACGCCAAGCGGGCCAAGGAAAGCAGCCAGCCCGAATGAGCATGGCCCTTCCCAAACAGGGCCTGCGCCACGTTCCGGTGAAGGGCCTGCTGTACATGATCGGCGGAGTCTTTTTCCTGTCGGTCATGGACGCGACGGCCAAGTGGCTCACGACCGGATATCCGC
>CAZQLF010000021.1:0-13854 GCA_964594035.1 uncultured Rhodospirillaceae bacterium
GGGCCCGGGCCGCGGGCCGGGTCCCAGAACCAATACGGCCTGGGCGATCAGCTTCATCGCGGCCTTGGAGCCCTGTTAGCCCGGCGGCCCGCACATCAGCGGGTGCTTTGCCGGAAAGGACTCGTTGTGCAGGTAGCTGGTGACCACCGGCGCCGACAGATGTTCGGCCAGCGCGATCGCTTCGGCCTGACCATCGGACATGATCACGCCACCGCCGGCGACGATGACCGGGAATTTGGCACCAGCCAATGCCTTTGCCGCTTCATCCAGGCTCTTGGCCCCGCCTGCCGGCCGCTCGATGCGGATCGGCTTGGGGATCGTCACGTCAATGTCGCCATAGAAAACATCACGCGGAATATTGAGCTGCGTCGGCCCGCGCTCCGACAGCGCGAGATCGAAGCAGCGGCTGGTGAGCTCCGCGATGCGGTCCTGGCGCGAGACATGGGCCTGGAACTTGGTGATCTTGGAGAAGATCGGCAGCTGTTCGGTTTCCTGGAAGCCGCCATGGCCCATGGTGGCACTGCCGGTTTCCGGCGTGATCACCACCACCGGCGAATGCGCCCAATAGGCGGCCGCAACGGCGGTCACGAAATTGGTGATGCCCGGGCCATTCTGGGCGATGCATACGCCCTGCTTGTTGCTGACCCGGCTGTAGCCGTCGGCCATATGGGCGGCACCCTGCTCATGGGCCACCGAAATGAAGCGGATGCCCGCCGGCTCGAAGATGTCGAGAGCATCCATGTAGGCGGAGCCGACGATTCCGAAGATGTGCTTCACGCCATGGGCAACCATGGTCTCGACAAAGGCTTCGCTCGGGGTCATGCGCGTCATGGCCGGGTCCTCCTGATGATCCGCCTTTGCTACCGGGCGGCCCGGCTGCGCGGAAGAGCCAGATCGGATTTTTCCGATGCGCCAGCCAACTGTTTCTCGATGACTTGCGCGAGCAGCTTGATGCCCGGCTCGATGCGTTCCAGCGCGATGGAAGAAAAACCAAGGCGGAAGAAATTCTTCGGTCCGCGGTCGGACAGGAAATGCACGTCGCCAGTCTCGATCACGATGCCCGCGGCCGCGGCATTCTTTTCCAGTAGCCGCGCATCGAGGGCAGGCGGCCCCTCGACCCAGAAGGCGGTGCCCCCGCTGGTCGCAACGAATTTGCAGGAGGTCAGGTGCCGGGCAAGCGCCGTCTGCATCGCAGTCCATCGCTGCTTCAGGCTCTGACCCTCGCGCCGCAGCAAGGAATCGTAGTGGCCGCGCGAGAGAAACAGCGCCGTGGTGCGCTGGTTGTTGGCCGGCGGATGGCGCAGCATCAGCCGGCGCAGTGCGCGGGCCTCGGCAATCAGCTCCCTGGCGCCGACGAGATAGCCGATGCGCAGACCCGGTGCGAGGGTCTTGGAGAGCGAGCCGACGTAGACAACGCGGCCATGCTTGTCCAGCGACTTCAGCGCCGGCGTCGGCCGGCCCGCGTGATTGATCTCGGCCTCGTAATCATCCTCGATGAAGACGAAATCCTCGCGCTCGGCACGATCCAGCAGTGCCTGGCGGCGCGCCAGCGACATGGTCACCGTACTGGGGAATTGGTGGCTCGGCGTCACATGCACATAATTGCACGTGGCGAGTGAGGCGCTATCCATCATGCCGTCCTTATCGACCGGCAGGCCAATCAACCGGCTGGTGCGCAGCTGAAAGATGTTGCGCGCATCGGCATAGCCGGGATCTTCGATGCCCACGGTCGTGCGCTCGTCGATCAGCAATGCGGCGAGCAAAAAGATCGCGTGCTGCGCACCGACGGTCAGCAGGATCTCGTCGGGACGCACAAACACGCCGCGGCGCGGCAGCAGCAGGGTGCGGATCTGCTCGATCAGCTGCGGATCGTCGTCGGTAAAGCTGTCGCTCGCCCATTCGCGAACGGCCGGCAGGCTGAGGGCCTGGCGCGAGCATTCACGCCAATCGGCGATGGGAAACAGCGCCGGGTCGAACTGGCCATAGATGAACGGGTACTTGAACTCCTGCCAGTTGCGTGGCTTGACGATGTTGCGCTGGGTCGAGGGCCGCGTGCGCAGCCGGGCGAACCAGTCGGGCAGGGGTTGGGTCGGGGTGCCACCCTCGGGCGCCGGCATCAGGCGGCCCGGATCGATCTCCTGGCTGACGAAATAGCCGCTGCGCTGGCGCGAGACCAGGAACCCTTCCTCGACCAGGTCCTGATAGGCGAGCGCAACGGTGTTGCGTGCCACGGCGAGGGTATCGGCCAGCTTGCGGCAGGAGGGAAGTGCGCTGCCGGGCGGCAGCTGGCCATCGCGGATTGCGGCCACCAGCATTTCACGCAGCTGCGTCTGCAGCGTCGCACCTGCCCGGGCTTCGAGATGGAAAAGCTGGTCGCGCATCAAAACGCCTGTAAGATCAGTATATTAGAGGCAAAACAGATGTCCGGCGGAAATGCCTGATCTGTCCCTATGGTCCGCCCCTCGCGGCACCTAGAATCGCTGCCAGATTTCAGCCTGTCCAGCAGGAGCATGAACCATGCCGAGCACCGTCAACAGCCTCGAAAACCACTGGCTGCCCTTCACCGCCAACCGCGAATTCAAGGCCGATCCACGCCTCATGGTCCGCGCCGAAGGCATCTACTACTGGAACCACAAGGGCGGGAAGCTGATCGACGGGTCGTCCGGCCTGTTCTGTTGCGCAGCCGGCCATGGCCGCAAGGAAATCGCCGACGCAGTCCACAAGTCGATGCTGGAGCTGGACTACACCCCGCCCTTCCAGCTTGCTCATCCGGCCTCCTTCGAACTGGCTCGCCGGGTCGCCAATCTGATGCCGGGCGATCTCGACTATGTGTTCTTCTGCAACTCCGGTTCGGAAGCCATCGACACGGCGATCAAGATTTCGCTCGCCTATCACCGCGCACGCGGCGAAGGCCAGCGCCAGCGCTTCATCAGCCGTGAGCGCGCCTATCACGGCGTGAACATCGGCGGCGTGTCGCTCGCCGGCCTGATGAAGAATCGCGAGACCTTCGGCGCGGTGATGCCTGGTGTCGCCCATATGCGCCATACCTGGCTGCCCGAGAACCGCTACACCGTGGGCCAGCCGGAGAAGGGCGCGGAGCTTGCCGAGGATCTGCAGCGCTTCGTCGATCTCTACGGCGCCAGCAGCATCGCGGCCTGCTTCGTCGAGCCGATCGCCGGATCGACCGGCACGCTGGTGCCGCCGAAGGGCTATCTCGAGCGGCTGCGCCAGATCTGCGACAAGAACGGCATTTTGCTGGTGTTCGACGAGGTCATCTGCGGCTTCGGGCGCACCGGCAAGGCCTTCGCCGCACAGAGCTTCGGCGTCATCCCCGACATGATCACCATGGCGAAGGCGCTGACTAACGGTGCGCAGCCCATGGGCGCGGTTGCGGTTAGTGAGAGGATATATTCGACCATTGTGGATAACGCGCCGGCCGGCGGCATCGAGCTCTTCCACGGCTATACCTATTCCGCCCACCCTGCGGCTTGTGCTGCCGGCATCGCCGCACTCGACATCTACGAGAAGGAAGGCCTGTTCGAACGCGCGGCGGAGATGTCGCCCTATTTTCTCGATCGGCTTTTCTCGCTGAAGGACCTCAAGCAGATCACCGACATCCGCGGCTATGGCATGCTGGGCGGGTTCGATGTCGCGCCGGGTGAGCGGCCGGGCGCGCGCGGTCCGGAAGTGCAGAAGAAACTGTTCGCTGCCGGCTTGCACGTCAAGTTCACTGGCGATGCGGGCATCGTGGCACCGCCTTTCATTGCCGAGAAGAAGCACATCGACGAAATGGTGCGCATCCTGCGCCACGTCCTTTCGACGTTCTGACGGCACCCAAGTCTTCGTTCGTCAGACTGGGCCCTGCCGCATGGCAGGGCCTTTTTCTTTATGGGCTTGAGTGGTGGGTCATGGCGAGCAAGGCTTGCCCGCCGGTCAGCACTGCCAGCAGCATCAACAGCCGTAGCACCCAGCGCCGGAAGACGGCCGGGTCCGCACCCTTGAAGCTGCGATGGCCGAGCCAGATCCCGGCAAAAAGCGGCGGCAGGAAGATCAAGGCGCGCCACAGGGCATCCCAGGTGAGCAGCCCGTTCCAGCCCTGCCAAGCCAGGCCCATCACGTCGGTATAGACAAAGAAGGCGATAATTGATGCCCGGCCGACCTCGACACCGGCGGGCGAGCTGAGGAAGAACAGGACCACGGGCGGTCCACCGATTCCGAACCCGCCATTGCACAGGCCCGAAGCGGTGCCGGCGGCAAAGGTGGCGACCTTGCCCGGCATCTTTTGCAGCACGACTCCTTGCGCCAGCAGGAGAGCAGCGGCAAGGACGAAGACCGCCATTGCCCGCTGGAGCGGCTCGGCTGGCACATGGGCCAGCGCCCAGACGCCGATCGGCGTTCCAATGAAACAACCGACGGCAAGCCACAGGATCGCCCGCCAATGGACGTCGCGCCAGACCGCCGGCAGAAGACGCAGGCTGGCGGCGACCTCCATCATGAAGATCGATGGCACCACCTGCGCCGGCGGCAGGAGTAAGGACAGCGACGTGATGGCAAGCAGCGAAAAGCCGAATCCGCTATAGCCGCGCACGATCCCCCCGCCGAAGACGCAGAGCACGGCAAAGACGATGGTGAGGGGGCTCATGGAAGCGAAGTCTGCCGGGGCCCAAGCGTCGCCGTTAGAGCCAGCGGCCGGTGGTTGGTTGGTCAGCCGCGGGCTGCTACAACCACGCCCCATGATTCACCTGACTACCCAGCGGCTGATCCTGCGCGACTGGAAAGCTTCCGACCTCGATGCCTGGGCGGCGATCAATGCCGACCCCGAGGTGCGCCGGCATCTCGGTGACGGCACGCCCGCCGACCGCAAGGATTCCTGGCACATGATGGCGGCCGCGGCGGGCAATCAGGCGCTCAATGGCTTCGGCATGTGGGCGGCGGAAGAAAAGGCGAGCGGGCAACTGATAGGCCGCATCGGCCTCTACCAGCCGCCGCACTTTCCTGATCTCGAGGTGAACTGGCTGCTCGGCCGGCCGTGGTGGGGCAGGGGGCTCGCCCGCGAAGGGGCCGAGGTCTGCATCGCCTACGCGTTCGGTAAGCTCGACCGCAGCACCATCTCGGCCTTCATCGAGTCAGGCAATGAACGCTCGATCGGCTTGGCCAAGCGCCTGGGCATGAGCGATGCCGGCGAGCCTTGGCCGGACGTGCGCCAGTTCCAGCGCCATCGCGACGGTTAGCCCATGTCACTTCTCAGCGCCGAAAAACTGGGCTTTGCCTATGGGGCACGCACGATCTTCAGCGACCTCGACTTCGCCATCGGCGAAAGCGATCGCGTCGCCCTGATCGGGCCGAACGGCTGCGGGAAATCGACCCTGCTGCGTGTGCTGGCGGGCCGTGAAGAAATCGATGGTGGGCGGTTGGGTCAACGCCGCGGCCTGAGAATCGCCTATGTCGACCAGATACTGCCGGCCGACAAGGAGGATTTGACCGCGCGCGCCGCCGTCGCCGAGGGGATGCCCGCCGCCGATCGCTCGATCTACGCCTACAAGGTCGATGCCGCGCTCGCCGCCTTCGGCTTCAGCGAGGCGCAGATGGATCAGGCCTTGCGCGAGCTCAGCGGCGGTTGGCGGCGCCTGGTGCTTATTGCCCGCGCGGCCGTCGGCGACCCCGATCTGCTGCTGCTGGATGAGCCGACCAACCATCTCGATCTCGCCAAGATCCTGCGGCTGGAAGCCTGGATGCGCGACGAGCTTGCCTGTCCCTTCATCGTCGTCAGCCATGACCGCACGCTGCTGGACCGCACCACGGAACGCACGCTCATCCTGCGCGACGGCGCGATCCACAGCTTCGATCACCCCTGTAGCCGGGCGCGCGAACTGCTGACCGAGCGGGATATCGCCGCCGCACGGGCGCGCGCCGCCGAGGAGGACGAGGTCCGCCGGCTGGAGGCGAGTGCCAAGCGGCTGGCGACATGGGGCAAGGTCTTCGACAACGAGAAGTTTTCGCGCCGCGCCAAGAGCATGGAAAAGCGCATCGACAAACTGCGCGCCGAGATGACCGTGGTGGCCAGCAAGGACAAGCGCGACCTGCGCCTGTCCGATGATGAGGCGCGGGCCAATATCCTGCTGCGCTGCCAGAATCTGACCATGTCGGCACCCGACGGACGCAAGCTGTTCTCCCTCGATCACCTGAACCTTGCGCGCGGCGATCGCCTGGCAATCCTCGGCCGCAATGCCAGCGGCAAATCCACCTTCCTGCGCCAGCTTGTCTTGGAGGCCGCGGCCAAACGCGAACAGCTTGCCGCGACCGCCGAGGTCTATTTCAGCCCACAGGCAAGACCCGGCTATTTCGACCAGGAGCTGTCGCGCTTGCCCGCCGATCGCGCCCTGTTCGAATTCTTCCAGCACAGTTTCCAGCTCGGCGACCAGGCCATGCACCGCGAACTGGCACGCGCCGGTTTTCCGGTTATTGAACAGGACCGGCTCATCGGCGATCTCTCCGGCGGCGAGCGCGCACGCCTCCTGTTCCTGTTGTTGAAGCTGGAGCAGCCGAACCTGCTGATCCTGGACGAGCCGACCAATCACCTGGACATCGAAGGCAGGGACAGGCTGGAGGAAGAAATTCTCAACAAGGATCTGACGGCGATCCTCATTTCTCATGACCGCCGGCTGGTGGCCGCTGTGGCCAACCGCTTCTTCGCGATTGAGCGAGGCCGGCTGCGCGAGGCGGAAAGTCCCGAGCCGTTCTATCAATCCTTGATAGCAGCCTAGGGGCGTCTATTCTTCCATTATGGTCTGCGATCCGGCGTTCCTGAGCGAAGTGCCGCTCTTCAAGTTGTTGGACGAGCAGGAGCGGGTGGCGCTGGCAGCGGTGCTCGACCTGCGGCCTGTCGCCAAGGGCGAGGTGCTGTTCCACACCGGCGAGCCGGGCGACCGCATGTTTGTCGTCCGTCAGGGCTCCATTGAACTTTTCACCAAAGACAAGATGGGCCAGAAGATCGTGCTGGAGACGCCGGGGCCGGGCGAGCAGTTCGGAGAGCTTGCCCTGTTCGATGGCGGTGCGCGTACGGCGTCGGCGAGTGTTCTGGAAGACGGCGAGGTCCTGACCCTCGACCGCGAGGACCTGCTGGGTTTCGTTCGCCGCCATCCCGAGGCCGGCCTCGACATGCTGGCCATCATGACCCGGCGCATCCGCGAGACGAATGCGCGCCTGGCGAACATGACGGCGCGCAACGTCAACGAGGAGATGGACGAGCGCCTGACAGCGCTCCAGCGCACCGTCGACTGGATTGCGGCCTTCAGCGGTTCTATCCCGTTCCTGATCCTTCATGTGGCGCTGTTCGCCGTGTGGATTCTGTGGAACACGCTGCTTCCGCCCTTCGATCCCTATCCGTTCGGCCTGCTGACCATGGCCGTCTCGCTGGAAGCGATCGTGCTCTCGGTGCTGGTGCTGCTGAGCCAGAGCCGGCAGTCGGCCAAGGAGCACATCCGCGCCGACATCGAATACGACGTCAATGTGAAGGCCGAGCTGGAGGTGGCGCATCTGCACGAAAAGGTCGATCTGCTGATGGAATCGACCGCCGCGCGCCTCGACCGGCTGGAAAAGCTGCTGACGAGGAAAAACTAGCGCCGCTTCGGGCAGAATTCGCGCCCTCTCCACCTCATCCTGAGCCTTTCGAAGGATGAGGTCGCTCGATCCACCCAGCAACCTCATGGTTTGACAAGCTCACCATAAGGACCTTGGCATTAGGTAAAGGCCTTGAAGGCGATCAGGGTGAAGGTGTCCTTGACCCCGGGCAGGCTCTGGATCTCTTCGTTGACGAAGTGCCCGATGTCCGTGTCATCAGATAAATAGCACTTCATCAGCAGGTCGTACTGGCCGGAAGTCGAATGGACTTCGGAGACCTGCTCGACATTCTCCACCGCCTCGTCGGCCACTTTGTAGGCCTGGCCAAGCTCGCATTTCACCATGATGAAGATGGTCTTCAAGGCGGCGTCCTCCATGTTTGGCCGAAGCTTGGCGCTGAAGTGCACCGAGCGCAACGCCCTTACGTGACCGCCGCCCGCACGGCGTGGCGCGGTTCGCGCCAGGTACCTTCACGCCAGATGGCAGCGAAGTGATCGACGGCATCCCAGACATTGGCAAAGCTCATGGTCAGCGGCGTGAAGCCAAGGCGGATCAGGTCCGGCGCGCGAAAGTCCGGCACCACGCGGCGTTCGCGCAGGGCCTGGGTCAGCTCATAGCCGTGCGGGTGACTGTAGGAAAGGTGGCTGCCGCGCTTGGCGTGCTCGCGTGGCGAGATAAGTGTCATGCCGATGTCGGCGCAGCGCGTATCGACCAGTTTGGCGAACACATCCATCAGCTTCTGCGATTTGGCATGGATGCGATCGATGCCGGCCTCGAGCAGCACATCGAGTGAGGCATCGAGGATGCTCATGGCGATGACGGAGGGCGTGCCGCAGATAGCGCGCTTGATGCCCGCCGCCGGACGGTAATGGGGTTCGAAGGCGAACGGCGCGGCGTGCCCCAGCCAGCCTGACAGCGGCTGCGAAAAAGCCTTCTGCCAGCGCCGCGCGACATAGAGATAGGCAGGCGCGCCGGGGCCGCCATTGAGAAATTTATAACCACAGCCCACGGCGAGATCGGCTCCGTCCAGATCGAACGGCACCGCACCGGCGCTGTGGGAAAGATCCCAGATCATCAACGCGCCCTTCGCATGGGCGGCGGCCGTGACGGCGGCCATATCGTGCAGGGCAGCGCTGCGGTAATTGACGTGCGTAACCAGCACGGCGGCGACATCGTCGGTGATGGCCGGCACGATCTCATCGGCAAGACGCACCTCGACGTCACCCACGAGATGGGCGAGGCCCTCGGCCATGTAGATATCTGTTGGGAAGTTTCCGGCTTCAGTCAGGATGACGCGCCGGCCGGGCCGGAGGGTCAGGGCGCCCGCCAGCAGCTTGAAGATGTTGATGGAGGTTGAATCTGCCGCGACGACCTCATCCTCGCCGGCGCCGATCAGCCGGGCGATCTTGCCGCCCACCCTGTGCGGCAGGTCGATCCAGTTCGCTGCCGTCCAGCTTTCGATCAGCCCTTCGCCCCATTCGCGTTCGACTGTCTCGATCGCGCGCAGCCGCGCTTCCCTCGAGAGCATACCGAGCGAATTCCCGTCGAAATAGAGCAGTCCCTCGGGCCGGTGAAAGCGCTTGAGGAACGGCGCCAGCGGATCGGATGCGTCGAGCGTGAGGCAATCGTGACGGCTGAGGCTCATGAGATCCACCAGTGCCGGGGCTTCGCGAAAGGTGCAGCAAATGCTATCACCGTCGCCAAGGGGCCGGAAGCGCCGGCCCCAGGGGAAACATGGCACTGCTCAGATTGTCCAAGGTCGTCATGGTGGCCGGGCTTGCGGCTTTCGCGTTGCTGGTCGCTTTCGGCAACATCACCGACTACGGCTCGAACTTTGCTTTCGTGCAGCATGTCATGAGCATGGACACGACGTTTTCCGGCAATCGGCTGATGTATCGCGCGATCACCTCGTCGGTCCTGCATCACTTCGCCTACGACGCCATCATCGCCGGCGAGGCGCTGACGGGGATCGTGCTGGTTATTGCTGCATGTCGGCTTTGGCTCGCGCGCGCCGACACGGTTCGCTTCGTGGCGGCGAAAGGCACGGTGGCACTGGGCGCAGCGCTCGCGTTTCTGGTCTGGTTCGTGGGTTTCCTGGTGATTGCGGGCGAGTGGTTCGCCATGTGGCAGTCCGCGACCTGGAACGGCCAGGAAGGGGCCTTTCGATTTATCGCCTGCTTTCTGCTGGTGACGGTCTTCGTGATGATGCCGGAGCACGAGACCGGAAACTGAGACTTTGGCCGAGGGGGGCATCGAATGGCGGACCGTTTTGATCAGGACGCATGGCTGCGCCGCATCGGTTATGCCGGGCCGAGCGAACCGACGCTGGAAACCCTGCGCAGCGTCGTCGCCGTTCATTCCTCGGCGATCTCCTATGAGAGCATCGATGTCCTACTCGGCCGCACGCCGCGGCTGGATCTGGAATCGTTGCAGCAGAAGATGATCGCCGGCGTCCGCGGCGGTTATTGCTTCGAGCAGAACATGCTGTTTCGTGGCGCCTTGCGCTCTCTAGGATTTGCAGTCACCAGCCTTCAGGCGCGCGTGGTTCGCGGCCTGGCCATCGATGCGGCGCGCCCGGCTTTCCACATGGTGCTGCGTATCGACCTGCCCGAGGGAAAATTTCTGGCCGATGTGGGATTCGGCAACCTCGCGCCGACCGTTCCGCTTGCGCTGTTGGCGGATGTTGAACAGGAGACACCGCACGAGCCCATGCGTTTCATCGCCATAGGCGATGAACTAACCCTGCAGTGCCGGCTGGGGCAGCGCTGGGAACATATCTATCGCGTGGTCATGCTGCCGCGCCTCGACCCCGAATACGAGATCGTCAACTGGTTCGCTGCCAGCCATCCCGAGAGCCCCTATCGCAGCAATCTCATCGCCGCCCGGCCCGGCCCCAGGCGAACCCGGATCACCTTGTTCAATGCGCGTTTGACCGTTCGCCATGCAACTGGTGAAGCCGAGCGGCGCCTTCTCAGCGGTAAGGCGGAGTATCGCCAGGTTCTGGAAGAGCAGTTCGGGCTTTCCCTGCCGGACGACGAGTTGACCCAGGCGCTGGCGACGGTCGAGGAGAAAGGCAGCAAGGGCGCGCCGCACCCGTTTTTCGCCTGACCGCCTCAGACAGGACTCGGCACCGCCAGCTCCACCGGGCAGCGATCCTACGGGCAGGCGGCAACCTCGCACAGCCGGCAAATATGATCGCACCTTTCCCGGTCCGGCGTCAGTAGCGGCAGAACTTTTTCCAACAGGCGCGTGAGATCGCGCCGGTCGTCCGCGCTCAGCCGATCCACCAGATTATCGAGCACGCCGGCACGCGCGGCAATCATCCGCCGCGCCTCGCGGCGGCCCTCGGCCGTCAGGGTTGCGACCACCGCGCGCCGGTCCGCGCCGGGCTGCTTGGCGACCAGCTTTTCGCCCTCCAGCTCTTCGATCAACCGCACCGTGGCGGAATGGGAGCGCCGTAAAACTCTAGCGAGGTCGCCAATGGAACGCGGCGGCCATTGCAGCATCACCGCCAGCGCCGCATTGGCCGCTCCGCTGCGCCCCTGGCCCACCGATAGCGTCACATCGATGGCACCGGAAATCGCCAGTGCGGCAGCACCCAACAGGTTGCCCGTGCGCTCTGCTTCCGCCGTCGGGTCTCGGGCGGCGCTCACTGATTGCCCGCCAGACGCAGGGAAGGCGCCGGCCGCAGCGCCGCGGTCAGCATGTCGACGATCCGGCGCGCCACGCTGCCATCCCAATCGAGATCGGGATTGAAGATGGTGACGTTGATCCCGGCGGCCAGCCCCGTCGCGATGGCGCGGCGTACCATGGCCACGACCTCGCCGATGGAAAGCCCGTCGGCGAGCCGGTGATCGTTCGCCGGCATCACCGCATCGTCGAGCACGTCGAGATCGAGATGGATCCAGAACGGCTTGCCTGATGACAACACGCGCTCGAGGGCATCGGCGCTGCTGGTGCCGAAGCCGGCGATGCGAATATCCTGCAGCGACTGGCAGTGGATGCCGGCTGCGCGTGGATCGCCGCCGCCATGCTTGGCGACCTGATCGTCATCGCGGAAGCCGAAGACGCTGGTGTATTTGCCGCTCACCAGGGGTCCGGCGGGATCGAGATGTGCCAGATTCTCCGGCTTGCCCACGCCGGTCACCAGCGCCAGGTCCATGCTGGCTGTCTCGGCATCCCAGGCGCCCTGGCGTACGCCCGGCACGGTGTAGTCGGTATGGCCATCGATGAACAGCAGGCCCGCAGCACCACATCGCTTGGCGCCCAGCATGCTGCCCAGCAGGACGGTGCAGTCGCCGCCCAGCACCACGGGAAACCGCCCGCGGCCGATCTCGCGCTGAACGCTATCGGCGAGTTTCACTAGCCAGGCGCCGGCCTCCTTCGGGCTCGGCACACCGGTTTCCGGATCGGCGACCGGCGACCAATCGGCTGGGCCGGGGCCCGCGGCCAGCTGGGCATCAAGGCGCGACGCCAGTCCGATATCCAGCAACGAGTGGGCCATGCGTTCCGTGCCAGCCAGTCCGATGCCGACGGCAAGTGGCGCCTCGATGATGCTGATGGGTTTCATGGTTGGCTCTCCTTCACTATTTCCTGCCGAGGATGTGATCGGCTGCCTTCTCGGCGATCATCATGACGGTATTGGCGATGTTGACGGTCACCATGCTGGGAAAGACCGAGGCATCGCAGACGCGCAGGCCCTCCACGCCGATTACCTTCAAGGACGGATCGACGACGCTCATGGGCGCCGAAGGATCGCCCATCGTGGCGGTGCCGGAGGCGTGATAGACGGTCTCGCAGGTCTCGCGGGCGAAGGCCGCAAGATCCTCATCGCTTTCTGCGGCTGGGCCGGGCAGGGCCTCGCGGGCAATCAGCGGCCGCAGCGCCGCGGTCTCGGCAAGCTTGCGGGCGTAGCGCAACCCCTTCAGCAGCACGCGCAGGTCATAGCCCTCCGGATCGGAGAGGTAGTTCAACTCGATGCGGGGCTTGTCCTGCGGCCTCGCGGAAGCCAGCGACACCCGGCCGACTGACCGCGCCCGCGTGACATTGCCTGAAGCCTTTACGCCATGGGCGATGGCGGTGTAGCGCGGATGATCGCCGTACTTTTCCTTGAGGCGCAGGCCGAAGTGATAGAGCACGTCGGGCGCCGGCTGGTTCTGTTCCATTGTCGCCAGCATCACTGCCTCGAACGGCGTGATCGTCCAGGGTGGCGCTGCTTCGCGCAGGTCCCAGACAACGGGTGCGGCCACATGATCGCGAAGGTTCTGGCCAACGGCCGGCCGGTCCGCCACGACTGGAATGCCGAGTGCGCGCAAATGATTGGCCGGCCCGACGCCTGACAGCATCAGCAGCTGCGGCGTCTGGAACGCGCCGGCGGTGAGGATAACGTCGCGGCGAACCTCGATGCTGCCGCGGGTTGTTTCCGCACCCACCACCCGGCCATCGCGAACGATGAGGCGAAGTGCCGTAGCTTCCGTCCACACCTCGAGGTGCTTCGGCAAGCTGCTGAGGGGATGCAGATAGGCGACCGAGGTCGAAGCTCGGTGATCGCCTTTTGAGTTCAGCGGAAACCAGCCGACGCCGGAAACGATGCGTTGGCGGAAATCGACCAGCGGCAGGCCGATCTCCTGTCCGGCACGTACGAAAGCGCGACTGACCGGATTGGGATCCGTAAATTGATAGACGCTGACGCGTTCCTCGACGCGGCGGAAATAGGGACGCAGATCATCCGCGTTCCAGCCTCTGGCGCCGCGGCGCTCCCATTCGGCGAAGTCGCTATCGGGTGGGATCAGGAAGGCGCAGTCGTTGTGATTGGTACAGCCGCCCAGGATGCGCGCCCGGCTGTAGTTGAGATTGGCCGGACCGCCGGGCAGGACGGATGCCATCAATCCCCAATCGTAGTCGGCCGTCTGTTCGTCAAGGCGGGAGAGCAGCCGGGCAGCGGGATCCCCTTCGTCGGACTTGCCGGCCCCCAGCAGGATGATGCGCCCCGTCGTGCGTTCGGCGAGCCGGCGCGCCAGGATGCAACCGGCTGCACCGCCGCCGATAATCAGGAAATCGCAGAGTTGTGGCGCTTCGGTCATCGACAGCCCTGGTTATGTTATATGCAAGTAGCATACATATTATTTGAGGTGCGACAAGCCAACCAGAATCAGTGGGCGCGGGCCATTTCCTCCAGACCGAAGGCGCGAAAGGCAGCGTTCTTCGGCCGCGCCAGGCTGTGCTGCTCATAGA
>CAZQLF010000022.1:0-4336 GCA_964594035.1 uncultured Rhodospirillaceae bacterium
CGGCAGCAGCACGGCGAAGGCCTGCCAGATCGCGTCGTAGAGACCGGATCGATCGATCTCCTCGAGATAGATCGCATCGGCCTTGCGCAGGATGTCGAGCTTGTCCCTCGTGATGTCGCCGGGCACGCGGATTGCCAGGCCCGGCCCCGGGAAGGGATGACGGCGCACCATGCTTTCGGGCAGACCCAGCTCGCGGCCCAGCGCGCGCACCTCGTCCTTGAACAGTTCGCGCAGCGGTTCGACCAGCTTCATGCGCATACGCGCCGGCAGGCCGCCGACATTGTGATGCGACTTGATGGTGACGCTCGGCCCGCCGCTGAAGGAAACGGACTCGATCACATCGGGGTAGAGCGTGCCTTGCGCCAGGAAATCGGCACCGCCGAGCTTCTTCGCCTCCTCCTCGAACACGTCGATGAAGAGGCCGCCGATGAGCTTGCGTTTTTGCTCGGGGTCGGTGACGTCCGCAAGCTTGCCGAGGTACAGGTCACTCGCGTCGCGATGGATCAGCGGGATGTTGTAGTGATCGCGGAAAAGCCGCACCACCGCCGCGCCCTCGCCCGCGCGCAACAGGCCGTGATCGACGAAGATGCAATGCAGCTGGCTGCCGACCGCCTCATGGATGAGCACGGCGGCCACGGCGGAATCGACACCGCCGGAAAGCCCGCAGATCACCCTGCCCTTGCCCACCTGGGCGCGGATTTTCTCCGTTGCCTGCTGCTTGAAATGCGCCATGGTCCAGCTGCCGCTGCAGCCCGCGATGTCGCGCACGAACCTGGTCAGCAGACGGCCGCCCTGCGGGGTATGCACCACCTCGGGGTGGAACATCAGGCCGTAATACTTGCGCACGTCGTCGGCCACGATGGCAAAGGGCGCGCCCTCGCTGGTGCCGACCACGCGAAAGCCCGCCGGCAGCTTCGTCACCCGGTCGCCGTGGCTCATCCACACCTGGTCGCGCTCGCCCTTCTTCCACACGCCGTCGAGCAGGGCGCAGCTGTCCGACACATCGACAAAGGCGCGGCCGAATTCGTGATGGTCGGACGTCTCGACCTTGCCGCCGAGCTGGGAGACCAGCGCCTGCTGGCCATAGCAGATGCCGAGCAGTGGCACGGCCATGTCGAAGGCAAGCTGCGGGGCGCGCGGCGTATCCTCTTTCGTCACCGAGGCGGGGCCACCCGAAAAGATGATGCCGCGCGGATCGAACGCGCGGATGCGTGCCGTATCGGTGTTGAACGGCATGATCTCGCAATAGACGCCGGCTTCGCGCACGCGCCGCGCGATGAGCTGGGTGAACTGGCTGCCGAAATCGAGAATGAGAATTTTATCGGACGAAGTCGTCATCACGTCTTCCTTGAACACGCCTCGATCAAATGCCTGATATCCGCCCAGCCATAGCCCAGTTCGCTCAGCACGCTTTCGCCGGTATCCCACATCGCCTTCGCCACCGGCTCGCCGCCGAGCCGGTCGTAGAACCGTCGATAGGGATTTTCGGCAAAGACCCAGAGGATCAGATTGCGGTGCCCTGCCTTGTTCAACCGCGTGGCGAGCCCGCCCAGCAGGATGCGGCCGATGCCTTTCGCCAGCCGGTCGGTCGCCACATAGATCAGATAGGCCTGCGCGGTATAGGCGCTGACATCGCCCTCGACGACCGTCTCGTCGTTGAGCGGTGGCCCGCCCGCAGATATTCCCACCACCTCGCCTGCCTCTTCGGCAACGAGATAATGAGTGCCCGGCTTGGGGGCCGCCAGGCGCTCGCGCCATTCCTTTTCACGCACCGCGAAGCCGCGCGCGGCCAGGAACTCTTTCGACATGAAGTGGCCGAAGGCATGGTCCCAGCCGAGCACCTGGATCCGCGCCATGGCTGGCGCATCGTCGGCGACCGCTGCCCGCACGATGATCCGGCCGTCGTTCATATCGCGTTCCACCCATAGGCAATCTCATGCAGAGTCGCGCCCCAGAGAGTCTCGTCACGCTCGCCGGCACGCTTGCCCCCCATGCGCTCATAGAAGAAGCGCGCCGGGTTGTCGGCCAGCACCCAGACCACGGCGGATTCGAGGCCACGTTCGCGCAGCCGCGCAAAGCAGCCCTCCAGCAGCACCCGGCCGATGCCCTGGTTCTGCCAGTCGGGCAGCACATAGAGCGTCTGCACCTCGCCGGCGAATGGCAGGGCCCCCTGGCGGTTACGCGCCGCACTGGCAAAACCGATGGTCGACCCCTCCTCGCTCTCCTCGGCCACCAGCACGGAGCCGGCCGCATCCGGATGTTCCAGCATGCTGCGCCAGGAACGCGCCTTGCCGTCGATGTTCATGTCGATCAGGGCGCGGTCCGGCAGCATGCCAGGATATGTGGTGCGCCAGGTCTCCACATGGATGCGCGCGATGGCCCGGGCGTCGGAGGGCTTGGCGTTGCGCAGGCGGATCATGCCGATCATGCCGCAACCTTAGGCTTGCGCTGCAGAATGGCAATGAAGAAGCCATCGGTGCCATGACTGGCCGGCGTCAGGGAAAGATAAGGACCAGAGCCGTTGCTCGATTGCGGCACCTCGCCGCCGACGGCCGAGCGCCAGACCTCCGCAACCGGCACAGCCGCACAGTCGGCATCCTGCGACAAAAACCAGTCTACCTGCTGGCCGTTCTCCCGCGGCAGCAGCGAACAAGTGGCATAGGCCAGACGCCCGCCCGGCTTCACCAGACGAGAGGCGCTCACCAGAATGCGCCGCTGCAGCTCGATCAGCTCGTCAATGTCAGAAGGCTTCAGCCGCCACTTTGCATCGGGATTGCGCCGCCAGGTGCCGCTGCCGCTGCAGGGTACATCCACCAGCACGCGATCGAAGGTCCCTGCATGGCGCTTCACCCAAGCGTCGCGCTCGCTCGTGAGCCCGTGGCGCTCGACATTGTGCACGCCGGCGCGGTTGAGGCGCGTCGAGGCGCGTTCGATGCGCCCCTTCAGCACGTCGGTTGCCACCAGCTTGCCCTTGTTCTGCATCGCCGCGGCAAGCGCCAGGGTCTTGCCGCCGGCACCGGCACAGAAATCCACCACGCGTTGGCCCGGCTTAACTTCGGTCAAGAGCGCGATGAGCTGCGAGCCCTCGTCCTGTACCTCGATGAGGCCCGCCTTGAAGCATTGTAGGGAAGCAAGCGGCGGCCGGCCGGCGACACGGATGCCGAGCGGTGACAGAGGTGTCGGCCTTCCCTCCACACCTTCCTTCGCCAATGCGGCGATTGCCTGCTCGCGATCGGCCTTCAGTGTGTTGGCGCGCAGATCTGTTGCCGCTTCCCCCATCAGTGCCGCCAGCTCCGTCTCCAGGCGCTCGCCAAAGACTGCGCGGAATTCATCCTCGAGCCAGGCCGGGATCTCGTAGCG
Organism: uncultured Rhodospirillaceae bacterium; assembly: GCA_964594035.1. Taxonomy (GTDB): domain Bacteria; phylum Pseudomonadota; class Alphaproteobacteria; order Dongiales; family Dongiaceae; genus DASXQK01. The sequence continues at coordinate 3,361 of CAZQLF010000022.1, forward strand.
CACGGCCAGCGGCTGCGCCGCATCCACGAGCGCCTTGCCGCTCAGTGCCCGCAAAAGAGACCGCTCATGGCTGTCGAGGGTGGGCGGTCGATACTGGCCGCCGTCGAATGAACCGGCGACGCGATCGAAATCCCAATGATCGATCAGCGCGAGGCTCGCGATTACGCGCGCCCGTTGCTGATCGGTCTCTTCGAACGTCGACCCTGGCGCTGCTCTTTCGACCCACCAGTCCAGTGCCGCGCGGCGGCGCAGCACGCGATAGGTGCGCTCGATCACGTCGCGGCGATCCTGGCCGCCCATATAGCGGCGCGCGCGAAAGAAAGCGGCGGAGACGCGATCGGCGGGGCTTGTCGTGTTCTGCATTTCGGCCAGCAACTCGATTGCCGCCTGCAGTCGCGCTGCCGGAGTCACATCTCCGGCCGGTAGTTGGGTGCTTCGCGCGTTACCTGCACGTCGTGCACATGACTCTCGCGCAGGCCAGCGCCGGTAATGCGCAGGAAGCGGCAATTGTTTTGCATTTCAGGCAATGTGGCGTTGCCGGTATAGCCCATGGCCGCGCGCAAGCCACCGACGAGCTGATGGATCACATTGCCCGCCGGGCCCTTGTAGGGCACGCGGCCTTCCACGCCTTCGGGCACCAGCTTCAGGGCCTCGCGCACTTCCTGCTGGAAATAGCGATCGGCGGAGCCTCGCGCCATGGCGCCCAACGAACCCATACCGCGATAGGATTTGTAGCTGCGCCCCTGATAAAGGAACACCTCGCCCGGGCTTTCATCGGTACCGGCCAGGAGCGAACCCACCATGCAGCAGGCAGCACCCGCCGCGATCGCCTTGGCAAGGTCGCCGGAATACTTGATGCCGCCATGGGCGATGACTGGCAGGTTGTTCTGCCCCGCTACCCCACCCGCATCCAGCAGCGCTGTACGACGCGGCACACCGAGCCCGCCCACTAGTCCGTCGTGGCAAATAGAGCCAC
>CAZQLF010000022.1:4346-13849 GCA_964594035.1 uncultured Rhodospirillaceae bacterium
GGCGTTTCGCCGACCGCTTCCAGCAGTGCCGTCAGCTGCGGCACGCCGACGCCGGCAACGATGCGCGTGGTGCAAATCGAACCAGGCCCGATGCCGACCTTGATCGCATCCGCACCGGCCTCGATGAGAGCGCGCGCACCTTCGGCCGTTGCGACATTGCCCGCGATGACCTGGCAGGCGTTGCTGATACGCTTCACCGCCTCGACCGTCGCGAGCACGCCCTTGGAATGGCCGTGGGCGGTATCCACCACGATCACATCGACGTCCGCCTCCAGCAGCGCTTCCGCGCGCTTCATTCCCTCGGGGCCGACGCCGGTCGCCGCCGCCACGCGCAGGCGGCCCTTCTCATCCTTGCAGGCGTTGGGGAAGCGCTGGGCCTTTTCAATATCCTTCACGGTGATCAGGCCGACGCAGCGGAACTGTTCGTCGACCACCAGCAGCTTCTCGATGCGGTACTGGTGGAGTAGGCGCTTGGCCTCGGCGCGATCGACGCCTTCCTTTACGGTGATCAGCCGGTCCTTGGTCATCAGCTCGCGCACCGGCTGGCTGTTATCATTGGCGAAGCGCACATCGCGGTTGGTCAGGATGCCGGCGAGTTTGCCGTTCCCGCGTTCCACCACCGGAAAGCCGGAGATCTGGTGCTGCTCCATCAGGCGCAGCGCATCGGCCAGCGTCTGGTCGGGATGGATGGTGAGCGGGTTCACCACCATGCCTGATTCAAACTTCTTCACCCGGCGGACTTCCTCCGCCTGCTTCGCAGCATCGAGATTCTTGTGGATCACGCCCATGCCGCCGGACTGCGCCATGGCGATCGCCATCGCGCTCTCCGTCACCGTGTCCATCGCAGAAGAAAGCAGCGGAATGCCGAGCTCGATCGTCGATGTCAGCTTGGTGCGGGTATCCGTCTGCGTCGGCAGGACGGCGGAGGCGGCGGGCTCCAGCAGAACGTCGTCGAAAGTCAGAGCCTCGCGGATATTCATGCCACACCTCTGGATAGGTAATGGCGCGCCATCATACACATGGAAGCCTCTAAGCCAAGGGAAAGCTGGAACCGTTCCAAGCCCCTCAAATGGTGCTGGAATCGGGCTTTCGGAAGCCCTGGGCGACCACATAAATTTCCGCCGAATCGGCCCGACTCGCCGGCGGTTTGACATGACGGACATCGCCGAAATCGTGCTTGAGGGCATTCAGCAGGTCGCGGGTCGAGCCGCCCTGCAGCACCTTGGCGACAAAGACCCCACCGGGCCCCAGGACTTCGCTGGCAAACGCGTGCGCGGCTTCGGCCAAGCCAATGATGCGCAGATGGTCAGTCTGGGCATGACCGGTGGCCGGTGCTGCCATGTCGGACAGCACCACATCGGCCGGACCGCCCAAGGCCTGTTTCAGCTCGTCGGGAACACCATCCGCCAGAAAGTCGCCCGTGATCAGATCGGCCCCCGCCATGGCGTCCATGGGCGTGAGATCGATCCCGACCACCCGACCCTGCTTGCCGTTTTTTGGCATCACGCGCTCGACGGCAACCTGGGTCCAGCCGCCGGGTGCAGCACCCAGATCGACAACGAGCGCGCCTGGCTTAAGAAAATTGAACCGATCGTCGAGCTGGATCAGCTTGAAGGCCGCGCGCGACCGGTACCCAAGCCGCTTGGCCTCAGCGACGTAGGGATCGTTAAGCTGGCGCTCGAGCCACAGGGTGGAAGAGTGGCTGCGGCGATGGGCGCTATGCACGCGCTGTGCAAGGCTGCGGCTACTGGCCCCGCGCTTGCCTCGCCCGCCCCGGCCACCGCGGCGCCCCGGTGGGAGCGTCATAGCAGTGGGGCTGCCGTGGCGATCGTGGTCAGCAGGCTGAAGAGAATGCCCTCGCGCACGCCGCGATCGGCGACCCTGAGCCGCCCGACCGGCCAGAGCCGGCAGATGGCGGCAAGGATGGCACAGCCCGCTACGACGAGATCGGCGCGCTCACGCCCGATGCAGGGAATGGCCGCCCGCTGGTCCCACTCCATGGCGGCGAGATCGGCACTGACCTTGTCGATCGTGGGAAAATCGAGATAGGAGCCGTCCACCCGTGCGCGGTCGTAGCGTGGCAGATCGAGATGTACGCCGGAGAGCGTCGTTACCGTGCCCGACGTGCCCAGCATCTGCACCTCGCCGGCCGCAATCGCCGGCGCTAGCATCTCCACCGCTTCAAAGGCGAACAGGCGGTTCTGCGTCTCGCTCACCATCGCCTCATAGACGTCGGGTGAAATGCGGCCGGCGCCATGGCGTTCGGCCAGCGTCACCACGCCCAGCGGAATGGAATGCCAAGCGGTCATTGTCGGCGGCGCATCGGCTGTCAGGCGCAGGCAGCCCACCTCGGTCGAGCCGCCGCCGATATCGAACACGATCGCGCTTGGCGGGGCCGGCGAAAGTAGCGGCGCACAGCCGGAAAACGCCAGCGACGCTTCTTCGCGGCTGGAAATGATCCCGATCTCGATTCCAGTTTCACCCCGGGCGCGGCTGGCGAACGCATCCCAGTTTCCCGCCCGCCCGCAGGCGTTCGGGGCCACGGCGCGGGCATGGGTGACGCGCTGGCGGCGCATCTTGCCGGCGCAGATTTTCAGAGCCTCGATGGTGCGGTCCATGGCGGCTTCGGAAAGCGCGCCGGACGCATCGACGCCCTCGCCCAAACGGACGATGCGCGAGAAGGCATCGACGACGCGAAATGAATCGCCCCGCGGGCGCGCCACCAGCAACCGGCAATTATTCGTGCCGAGATCGAGCGCAGCCAGCACGGCATCGCTGTCGTCGACAGGGCCGTCCGCCATGGGGCGAACCGCCTGGTTGTCGACGTTGCCGTTCACGTCAAACTCCTAAAATCGCCACCGCAACTTTCCCCGATGCCGGCGGCAAAACCACGTTTCGGGATCGATCTTATCGGGCTTTGGGGCCGGATCAAGCCGGGAGACTGGCCCCCTGCGATTGGTATCAAAGTTCAGGGCCGGCCCCAAACCCAGATGGCTTCATGGGGCGGCAGCGCTGGCCGGCATTCTGGCGTAAACGCCGCGATGTCGGGGGCGGCGCGATGCTGGCTCTCATAGAGCCCAACGAGTTCCAGCTTTTCGCCAAGCCGACTGCCGAGCGGGAACACCAGGCGCCGCCAGCCCAGCAGGGGCGCAGACGATGGAACATGGCCAGGCCATTGCTGCGTTCATTGATCCAGGCGGCATAAGGCAGGTCCTCATAGAAGGCGAGACGGAAGAACCGCCTCAAAGCCCGGCCGTGGCCGAGGATCGCCTTCAGGACGATCGCATGATCGAGATGGCCGCCCAGTGCCATGGGCACAAACAGCCATGGCCGCCGGCTTCGCCGCTGCGCCCGCCCGAGCGCCAGCAGCTTGGGCAAAAATTGCGGACCGATCACCGGCACCTGCTGGCTTGCCGGCGACGGATCCATGGCCTGGAAACCGCGTAGCGGGGCCTCCGGCAACCCAAGATCGATGAGCGTCAGGCCCGTGCGCGCGGCGAAGCGCTGTTCTTCCTGCGCACGCAGGGCGGTGACCTGATCGACGGACAGATCACCAAGCCCTGACTGCAGGGTGAAGTTGGAGCGGGTGAAGACTGTCACCAGCCGGCCCTTGCCCCGGGCGCGCGCGAAGCAGCCGATGGAAAAGGCGATATCGTCGCAATGGGGCGAAAGGTAGATGTCCTCGTCTGACGCAGCGAGCTCTTCCGGCCTGCTCAATCGCGACAGGAGCCTGTCGGCAAGACGAATGAAGCGATGAGAGTCGCTCATCGTTGCGCTCTGTATTCGTGGTAGCGCACGCCACAAAGCCGGCAGAGGCGCCCGGCATATTCGGCCGCGGTCATCAAGCGGCGTAGCGCGAAGCCTCTGGCCGGCAGCCAGCAGAGAAGCGCCAAGGGAAGGTTGACCAGGCAGTTGAGCAGGGACTGGATGCCATGGCGAAACCTGGCCCTGAGACGCCGGCCTTGCCAATCGATCTCGACATCGGTCGCGCCGCCGCGCAGCGAACGCCCCAGCAGATCAAAGAGCCGCATGCGGTCGGCGCCACGAAACTCATAGGTCACGGCACCACGGGCGGCAACGATGCGAGCACCACCGGCGATCAGGCGGGCAAAGAGATGGCTATCTTCGCCACCCACCAAATTGAGAGCCGGATCGAAGGGCGGATCGGGCAGCCAGGAACGCCGTACGATGGAATTCCCGATCCAGGTCCCCCACCATTCGAGGCTTTGGCCGTCAGAAAAATCGAGGTCCCGGTAAAGACCGCATTCGCGGCGATAGCGCGGCACGTCGTCGGCGAAGTCGAAATGTACCAGACCGATGGCAGCGACCACGTCCGGATCGGCCATCTTGGCGTGGAGAGCGGCAAGCCAGTCCGGCTCGGCGCGCTCGTCATCGTCGATGAACGCCAGCAACGGTGCCCGGCCCAGTGCCACGCCGCGGTTGCGGCTGCTGGAGACGCCGGGCGTTGGCTCGATGTCGTAGGCGATCGGCAAACGGGCCGCGAAACGATCAACAATTCCCTTGGCCGAGCCGGCCGGATCATTGTCGATGACGACGATCTCGAAGGACGGCGCGCCGCGCTGTGCCGCGAGCGATTCCAGCAGCCTCTCGAGGCCCGTGGGACGGCCGTGGGTAGCGATGCAGATGCTGATCTCGGCCATCGAGAAAGTGCGCCCCCCCGAACGCGGAATTCTCGCTCCACGAATTGACCCGACGGACGAGACCGTATAATGGGATCGCCGACGGGGGGAGAGAATTACTGCAGGCAAAAAACCCATCAGGCAAGCGCCGCTTGCTGTTTGTCGGCGGCACGCGTGAGCCGGGCGGCGTGCATGTCCACACCGCCGATGTCGCCCAGGCAGCCGCGGCCCTGGGCTGTCAGGTCACCATCGCCAGCATTTCCCTCGACTTTTTTTCTTCCCTGTTGGGACAAGCACCCGTCTCAGTGGAAGTAGTTGAGCGTTTGTCGTTAGAGGAGAAGCTCTACCGCCCACGGCGCACAATACCTGGGCGGTATCGGGCCAGGGCCAGGCTGATGCACCGACACCGGGGCAGTGACGTGGTCCTGGTGGAAGGGTGGCTCGCCGCAACGCCGGCAGGCGAACTACCCATGGTCATGCGCGGTGGCGGCAAGCTTTATGCCATTGCTCATTCCGCCGGCCTGCCACGACACGAGACGAGTTTGCACAGGCGCCTCATCGGTACGCTGCTTAGGCGAGGACTGCATCGCCTGATTGCCGTGTCGCCGCAGATCCGCGATGTGGCCACGGAAAACTTTGGCTTGCCAAGTGAGCGCATCGTTGTCTGCACCAACTGGATCTCGCCCGCTTTCCGCCCGCCCGCACCGGCCGAGCGTGCCGAAGCGCGCCGGCGCCTCGGCCTGCCCGAAGATGTGCTGGTCTTCGGCTACGTCGGACGACTTTCCGGCGACAAGCGCGGGGATACGATGTTGCTGGCTTTCGCCGAAGCACTGCGCCACGCGCCGCGCAATTTGCGCTTGGTCATTGCCGGCGACGGCTGGAAGACCGATGACTGGCGCGAGATGGCGCGCAGCCTCGGCATCGGCCGGCGCGTGCATTTCACCGGCTGGCAGAACGACCCGCAGCGCATCTACCACGCGCTCGATGTGTTCCTGCTGCCGAGCCAGGCGGAGGGATTTCCCCTCGGCGTCATGGAGGCAATGGCTTGCGGCCTTCCGGGCCTGGTGCATCCGATGGGAAGCACCCTGGCACTGGTGGAAGATAGGCAAAGTGGCTTCCTCGCCGATATGCGTGAACCAGCCAACCTACCCCAAGCAATCGCCATGATCGCAGCGAAACCGCCCGGTGACCTCGCCGAGATGGGAAGAAAAGCGGCAGCCCATATCGCCGCACACCATTCCCGCGCGATGCGCCTGCCCTCCGTGGTCGCCGCCCTCGATATCCCGCCGGGCGACCTACCGTGCGCTTTGCCTGGCCGTTTGAATTTCCGACCCTGGGATTCGGCCCCGTAGCGGGGGCAGCCAGGCAAGCAATCGTCCGAGCGCGCCATAGCGGGAACAGGCCAGCCGATGGGCTAAGTACACCCAATAGTGACCGCTGTGGAGTGCCGCTTGCGCGCAGATGCGGTGGTAGTGATTGAGCCGGCTTAAAAAGAACGGGCGTTGCTCGGCCGTGCGGCCATAGCGCCGGGCCATGCGGAAATGCAGATCGAGATGAGCAAGCTTGGTCGCGTAGAGATTGGGCCGGCGCTTTTCCGGCAGGCTCGCATAGCGATCACCGGCGCCAATGTCACGCCCATCAATTCTGAAGGTCGCCAGCGGCTCGGCGATAAAACGGACCGGGCCCTGATCTGCCAGCTTCCGCCAAAGATCGATGTCTTCCGTCCTGGCTAGGCCTTCCTCCAATCCCCCCGCAGCCCTGGCCGCGTCCAGGCGAACCATGGCCGAGGAGGTATGCACCCAGAGGAATTCGCCGAGGGCCATGGCGCGCATGACGCCGGAGGCGGCGAGCGCCTGGGAATCCGCCTTGATCGCCTGCCAGGGCATGATTGCCACGGTCAGCGGCTCGGCCTGCCACCACCGGATCATTTCCCGATGGACAAAGGCGAGCATTGTCTCGTTGCGGTTTCTTGCGCTGTCGACCATCCAGTAATCGCTGCCGATCAGGACTGAATCGGGATGGGCCCTCGCTTCAGCCATGAAGCGAGCCAGTTTCTGCGGCTCCCAGCTGTCACCGCTGTCGAGGAAGGCAACCCAGTCAGCCCGCGACTTGGCCATGCCTGCGTTGCGCGCCCCTGAGGGACCGTGCCGGCGAGTGTTGGCGACCAGGCGGATGCGCGGATCGGCCTGACACATGACTCCAACATCCGCCAGGGTGCCGTCGGTGCTGCCGTCATCGACCACGACCAGCTCCCAGGCCCGGTGCGTCTGCGCCTGGACGGAGGCGACGGCCCGCGGCAGAAGCTGGGCGCGGTTGTACGTCGGGATGACGATGGTGACATCGGGGGTGAATTCGGGCGCTGCCATGCGCGTTGCGGTGCATGAAACCGCAGCCGGAGCGTCGCGGCAAGGGCCACGATGGGTGCCCGAAAGCCTGACTCTGCGGCCTTGAAACCGGGCTTCCTGCGGACTAGATTGCGCGCCGCTTGCCTATCCGGCCCGCCAAGCGGCCGCGAGCCCTGCTGGGGGATCGTCTAGCGGTAGGACTGCGGACTCTGACTCCGCCAACCTTGGTTCGAATCCAAGTCCCCCAGCCACTCAATCCTTATGCTCGAGCGGGCCGGTGACGTTTTCAGCGGTGATCCGCCCAGCAACCGTTGCCCTGCAGCAGGATCTCGCGAACGTGGTCATCGGCGCCGAGGACGAAGCGGGCGAGGCAGTTCATACTAACTGTTTGGGTCGGCACATATTGCGTTCCCAGCTGCGGATGGCCACCGTTGGCGACTGCGAACCCACCGGCCGTCTCTGTTCGGCTCCATCGATATGTCATGATCTTTCCGCCTTCAGGGAGCGGCGCCACGGAGTCCGGCTGCCCATAGCCTTGTTGCAGCTCCGCCGATGTGGCGCCGAGCCACGACAACGCGGGCCGGGGCGGCTCTCCACCAGTGCCGTTCGACGAGGTGCAACCCGCCAGGCTCACGGCGCATGCAATGGCCAGGACCAGGAGCCGCCAAGTACTGATGCCGGTCGTCATTCTTTCCTACCCTTGACCGCGTGCGAGCGAAGATATGCGATGCTCTGCGCGATGGCATCGCGGCGATTGTCCTGCACATCCGTCTCGACGCAAACGCATGGATCAGGGCTCGCAGGCAGGATGGTATCCAGAAACTGACTGATGGGAACCTCTCCCTTTCCGACGGCGCAGAATGCGCATTCGCCGTTCCCGGACCGCGTGAAATCCTTGACCTGAACGTATCGTATCCTCGGCGCAAGGACGGTAGACGCATCGAGCTGCGGCCCGTTCACGACGCAATAGTTTCCGATATCAAACCAGAACGATAAAGGCTTCAGCTTGTCTGACCCTGCCACGGCCAGAAGTTCTTCACTCGTGGCAACTTTGCAGACTGGCTCGTTTTCAAGCGCGAGAACGATGCCGGCTTCGGCGAAACTCCGAAGCGCGGAGAGAAAAAGTCGATCCTCCTCCAGCGCGCCAGGCGCGAGCGGTTTTGACCGAAGCCCTGAAAAGACCCGGACGATCGGCGCCTCCAGGTGTTTTGCAATGGTCAGGGCCCGATCTAGCGCAGCCTGCTTCTCGGATTCCGACAGCTCCGTCGGAAAACCGAAGGAATCGACCGGACCGGCACTTCCGTCATAGGGGCCCCATTTCCACAGAGGTGCTGCGATCGCCGCGACCTGCAAGCGCCGCGACATGATCGCCTCGCGGAATGCCGAAACCTGCGCCTCGGACATCGTCAGGATGTTTCGGTCATACGCCGAACGAACTTCGACCCGATCCAGGCCGAGTTCGCACGCCAGATCGAGACCCGGGTTCGGGTCCTGTCCCAGCTCATCGGGGTTGATGACGAGTTTCACGATCCTGCGCTCGCTCCGGAATTCGCCACTGATTGCCGCGCTGGCTCCCTCGCTCACCGGCTAAAGCGTGGCTGGGAGATTAATCAGCCCGCGAAGTGCGATGCTTTTGCGGAACTGGGGATTCTTCTGCTCGGTAAGCTTGAGGTTGGGGAAGCGCTGCAGCAGGCCAGCCAACGCAAGCTCAATCTCCATCCGGGCAAGCTGATTGCCGAGACAGTGATGTATGCCGCCGCCGAAAGTCAGCGGCTTGATGTTCTGGCGCGTGACGTCGAAGCGATCGGTGTCCCGATAGGCGTCGGGATCGCGATTGGCGGCCGCCAGAACGACAATAGCGGTTTCCGCCCTGCGGAATGGCTGATCGCCCAATTTCGCATCTTCGAGCGCCGTGCGCGTGGTGAACTGTACGGTGGAATCGTAGCGCAGGATTTCCTCGACGGCGTTGGGCATCAAGCCGTAATCGGCTCTGAGGCGCGCCAGCTCCGCGGGATTCTCGAACAAGGCCAGCAGACCGATGCCAATCGTATTGGCCGTGGTCTCAAAGCCGGCGACGAACATCAGCATCATGTTGGCGGAGAGTTCTTCGGCTGTGAGCTTGTCGCCCGCCTCCTCCGCCTGGACAAGGTGCGTGGTCAGATCGTTCAAGGGGTCTTTGCGCCGGCGCTCAAACAGCCGGCCAAAGTACTCGGTCAACACCCGGTCCTGGTTGTTGGCATAGTCCAGCTGCTGCCGGCTCAGGGGAAGCGGGTCGAGGAGGCGCACCAGACCATCGATATTGGCGACGAAACTGGCACGCTCGGTCTCCGGGATGCCGAGCACTTCACAAATCACGCGCTGCGGAATGACATACGCGAAATCCCGCATCACATCGATATGGGTTTTGCCGGCCAAACTGTCGAGTGTCTCATTCACGACGCGCTGGACGAACTGGTGCATATCCTGCACGCCCCGCCCGGAAAAGGCCTTGACCACCCACCCACGGATTCCCGGGGTG
>CAZQLF010000023.1:0-13460 GCA_964594035.1 uncultured Rhodospirillaceae bacterium
CTTCCGAACTCGAAGCGGCCAAGCACGGCCTCAACTACATCAAGCTCGACGGCAACATCGGCTGCATGGTGAACGGCGCCGGCCTTGCCATGGCGACCATGGACATCATCAAGCTCTACGGTGGTGCACCGGCCAATTTCCTCGATGTCGGCGGTGGTGCCACCCGCGAGCGGGTGACCACCGCCTTCAAGCTCATCCTCTCCGATCCCCATGTCGAAGGGATCCTGGTGAACATCTTCGGCGGGATCATGCGCTGCGACGTGATCGCCGAGGGCGTGGTGGCCGCGGCCAAGGAGATCAGCCTGGGCGTGCCCCTCGTGGTTCGCCTGGAAGGCACCAACGTCGAGCTCGGCAAGAAGATCCTGCGGGAATCGGGTCTGCCCATCGTCTCCGCCGACAATCTGGCCGACGCGGCCGAGAAGATCGTTAAGGCCGTGAAGGAAGCCGCCTGATGTCCGTGCTCGTCGACCGCAACACGAAGGTCATCTGCCAGGGCTTCACCGGCGCGCAAGGCACCTTCCATTCCGAGCAGGCGATCGCCTATGGCACGAAGATGGTCGGTGGCGTCACGCCGGGTAAAGGCGGCACGCGCCATCTCGATCTTCCGGTGTTCGATACGGTGCAGGAAGCGGTGAACAAGACGGGGGCCACGGCCAGCGTCATCTATGTACCGCCGCCCTTTGCCGCCGACGCGATCCTGGAAGCGGTCGACGCCGGCGTGCCGCTGGTGGTCTGCATCACCGAAGGCATTCCAGTACTGGACATGGTACGGGTGAAGCGCGAGCTGACCGGCAGCAAGACGCGGCTCATCGGCCCCAATTGCCCGGGCGTCATCACCCCCAATGAATGCAAGATCGGCATCATGCCCGGCCACATCCACAGCCGCGGGCGGATCGGCATTGTTTCGCGCTCCGGCACGCTTACATACGAAGCCGTGGCGCAGACAACCGCGGCAGACCTGGGGCAATCCACCTGCATCGGCATCGGTGGCGATCCGGTCAACGGCACGAATTTTGTTGATTGCCTGGAAATGTTTTTGGGCGATGAAGAAACGCGGGCGATCATCATGATCGGCGAAATCGGGGGTGCGGCGGAAGAGGATGCGGCGGCCCTGCTGAAATCCTCGAAGCGCAAGAAGCCGGTCGTGGGCTTCATCGCCGGGCGAACCGCCCCGCCCGGGCGGCGCATGGGCCATGCCGGCGCCATCATCGCCGGCGGCAAGGGCGGGGCCGAAGGCAAGATCGAGGCGATGAAGGCCGCGGGAATCACCGTGGCCGATTCGCCGGCAAGCCTGGGCAGTACCATGGTGCAGGTGCTGAAGGGCTGATTCGGGGGAGAGAAGGCCGGCTTTCGGGCCGGCGGGTGCAACATCAGGCGGTCGTGGGGCCGCCGAGAGCAGACGAGAGATGCAACAACGACAAAGCGAGACGTCTTTCCTTTCCGGGACAAACGCGCCCTTCATCACCGAACTTTATGCGCGCTACGCCGAGGATCCGAATTCGGTCGATCCTGAGTGGCGTGCCTGGTTCGCCTCTCTTGGCGACGGTGCTGCCGAGGCAATGAACGATCTGAGAGGCGCCAGCTGGGCGCCGCGCAAACCCGCCTTCCTCAACGGTAATGGCCGTGACGGAGCTGCCAGCCCCGTAGGCAATGGGGCCAGCAATGGCGCCGTGCCCGCCGCACAGGTGCCACAGGGAGAGGCCAGCCTGGCGGGTGAAGCCAGTATCGAGGCGCTGCGCGCTGCGGCACGGGATTCGGTGCGTGCCCTTACCATGGTGCGCGCCTATCGCGTGCGCGGCCATATGGAGTCCGATCTCGATCCCCTGGGCCTGAAGCCGATCAAACCCCACGCCGATCTCGATCCCGCGACATACGGCTTCACCGAAGCCGATATGGACCGGCCGATCTATGTGAATGGCGTTTTCGGGCTGCAGAACGCCAGCTTGCGCGAACTGCTCACGCGGGTGCGCGCCACCTACTGCGGCAAGATCGGCGTCGAATTCATGCATATCCAGGATCCCGCGCAGCGCGCCTGGATCCAGGAACGCATCGAGTCCGTTCTCAACACTACCGAGTTCACCGACCGGGGAAAACGCGCAATGCTCAAGCGGCTGACCGCAGCCGAAGTGTTCGAGCGCTTCCTCGACCGCAAGTACACCGGCACCAAGCGCTTCGGCCTCGACGGCGGCGAGACGCTGATCCCGGCCATGGAGCAGATCGTCAAGCGTGGCAGCCAGCTCGGGATCAGCGAGGTGGTGTTGGGCATGACCCATCGTGGCCGGCTGAACGTGCTGGCCAATTTCATGGGCAAGCCCTTTGCCGCCATCTTCTCCGAGTTCCAGGGCAATCCGGCCAATCCGGAAGATGTGCAGGGCTCGGCCGACGTGAAGTACCACCTCGGCACATCCGCCGACCGCGAGTTCGACGGCAAGGTCGTCCATCTGTCGCTGACGGCGAACCCTTCGCATCTGGAGGCTGCCGACACGGTGGTGCTGGGCAAGGTGCGTGCCAAGCAGCAGCAAAAGAAGGATACCGAGCGCCAGCATTCCATGGCGCTGATGCTGCATGGCGATGCCTCGTTCGCCGGCCAGGGCCTGGTGGCCGAGACCCTCGATCTTTCCGACCTCAAGGGCTACCGCACCGGCGGCACCGTGCATTTCATCATCAACAACCAGATCGGTTTCACCACCAACCCGGTCCAGTCGCGCTCCGGCCCCTATTGCTCGGAAGTCGGCAAGATCGTCCAGGCGCCGATCCTGCATGTGAACGGCGACGATCCGGAAGCGGTGGTGCATGTGGCGCGCATCGCTACCGAATTCCGCCAGCAGTTCAAGAAAGACATCATCGTCGACATGTTCTGCTACCGGCGCTTCGGCCATAACGAGGGCGACGAGCCGGCCTTCACCCAGCCGCTGATGTATCGCACGATCGCCAAGCATCCAACGACCCGCGCGCTCTATGCCGAGCGGCTGGTCAAGCAAGGCATCCTCGCTGCCGGCGAAGCCGAACAGATGGCGGCGGATTTCCAGCAGAAGCTGGAGCAGGAATTCGACGGGGCCGTGAGCTACAAGCCCAACAAGGCCGACTGGCTGGAGGGCGCCTGGTCGGGCCTTGCCACGGCTTCCGGCGACGACCGGCGCGGCGATACGGCTGTCTCGCGTGGCATCCTGCAGCGGATCGGTGGCGATATCGCCAAGGTCCCGGCGGATTTCATCGCCAACAAGAAGATCCTTCGCGTCATGGATGGCCGCAAGCAAATGGTCGAGACGGGCGAGGGGATAGACTGGGCCATGGGCGAGGCGCTGGCCTTTGGGACCTTGCTGGACGAGGGCACGCCGGTACGCCTCTCCGGCCAGGATGTGGGCCGCGGCACCTTCTCGCAGCGCCATGCGGTGCTGATCGATCAGGAGAGCGAACGGTCTTACATTCCGCTGAACAACATCCGCCAGGGCCAGGCCCCGATCGAAGTGGTCGATAGCCCGCTCTCGGAAGCCGGCGTTCTCGGCTTCGAATATGGCTTCAGCCTCGCCGATCCGCGCGCCCTGGTGATCTGGGAAGCCCAGTTCGGCGATTTCGCTAACGGCGCCCAGGTGATCATCGACCAGTTCATCTCATCGGGCGAAAGCAAGTGGCTGCGCATGTCCGGCCTGGTGATGATGCTGCCTCATGGCTATGAGGGGCAGGGGCCGGAGCATTCCTCGGCAAGGCTCGAGCGCTATCTGCAGCTCTGCGCCGAAGACAACATGCAGGTGGTCAACTGCACCACGCCGGCCAACTTCTTCCATGTGCTGCGCCGCCAGGTGCATCGCAACTTCCGCAAGCCGCTGATCGCCATGACACCCAAAAGCCTGCTGCGTCACAAGCTCTGCGTCTCGTCCATGGCGGCGATGGGGCCGGGTTCCTCATTCCACCGCGTGTTGTTCGACGACGGCAAGCTGAAGCCTGACGCGGAGATCAGGCGCGTCGTGCTGTGCAGCGGCAAGGTTTATTACGACCTGTTCGAGGAACGCGAGAAGCGCGGCATCGACAACGTCTATCTGATGCGTCTCGAGCAGCTCTATCCCTTCCCGGTCAAACCGCTGATGGTGGAGCTCAGCCGCTTTACCCAGGCCGAGGTGATCTGGTGCCAGGAGGAGCCGCGCAATATGGGCCCCTGGACCTTCGCGCAACCGGAGATCGAGGCGGTGCTGGAAGCGGTGGATGGGCGCACGAAGCGGCTGCGCTATACCGGCCGCCCGGCTTCGGCATCGCCCGCCACGGGCCTGCTGCGCCGGCACATCAAGGAACAGGCAGCACTGGTCAATGCAGCGCTGACGCTGGAAGGCTAAAGGGGGCGCGCCATGAGCACCAACATCGTCGTCCCCACGCTTGGGGAATCGGTCACCGAGGCTACCGTCGCCAAATGGCTGAAGGCGGCCGGCGATGCGGTGAAGCGCGACGAACCGCTGCTGGAGCTCGAGACAGACAAGGTAACGCTGGAGGTCTATGCCAGCACCGCCGGAAAGCTCGCGGAAATCAAGGCGCCGGCGGGAACGACGGTGGAAGTGGGCGCGGTTCTCGGCGTGATCGCCGAAGGGGAGGCGGCCGGCGCTGCGCCTGCGGCTCCGGCTGCCGCGCCTGCCGCAGTACCGGCGCCGAAGCCGACGGCTCCCGCGCCAGCGGTGGCGCCTGCGGCAGCCTCATCCAGCGGCAAGGCGCCAGAGGTGCTCGCACCCTCGGTGCGCAAGATCGTCAGCGAAGAAAACCTAAATGTCAGCGGCGCGGCCGGCACCGGCAAGGACGGCAGGCTGACCAAGGCCGATGCCCAGGCCTTGGCCGAGATCGCGATGGCGACTCGCAAGGCCGCCTCCACACCAGGAGCACCGGCGCCGGCGGCTGCACCCGCAACGCCCCGCCCGCCGCATGAGCGCGAGGAGCGGGTGCGCATGTCGCGCCTGCGCAAACGCATCGCCGAGCGCCTCAAGCAGGCGCAGAACACCGCCGCCATGCTCACCACCTTCAACGAGGTGGATATGAGCCGCGTCATGGCGCTACGCGCCACATACAAGGACACCTTCGAGAAGAAGCACGGCGTGAAGCTCGGCTTCATGAGCTTCTTCGTGAAGGCCTGCATCGTCGCGCTGAAGGAGATCCCGGCGGTCAATGCCGAGATCGACGGCGACGACATCATTTACAAGAACCACTACGACATCGGCGTGGCCGTGGGCACCGAACAGGGCCTCGTCGTGCCAGTGGTGCGCGATGCCGATCGCCTGGGCTTCGCCGAAGTCGAGAAGGGTATCGCCGATCTGGGCAAGCGCGCCCGCGACGGCAAGCTGACGATCCCGGAGCTGACCGGCGGCACCTTCACCATCTCCAACGGCGGCGTCTACGGCTCGCTGATGTCGACGCCGATCCTGAATCCGCCGCAGTCGGGCATCCTCGGCATGCACAAGATCCAGAACCGGCCTGTCGCCATCGGTGACAAAATCGAGATCCGGCCGATGATGTATCTCACCATGAGCTACGATCACCGGATCGTCGACGGGCGCGAGGCGGTGACCTTCCTGGTGCGCGTCAAGGAGTGCATCGAGGATCCGGAGCGTCTCGTCCTCGATATCTAGCGATAGCGGACGGCCGTAAAATCGGAGAGGTGCTGCTTGCGCCTCATCAAGCCTTTCCCGCGCGGGAACGGAAAGAACCGGTTTGGCGAAGGAGAGTATGATGGTGGAAAGCGCATTCGACGTGGTGGTGATCGGCAGCGGGCCCGGCGGTTATGTCGCGGCGATCCGCGCGGCCCAGCTCGGCCTGAAGACGGCCTGCATCGAATCCCGCGAGACCCTCGGCGGCACCTGCCTCAACATCGGCTGCATCCCCTCCAAGGCATTGCTGCAGTCTTCCGAGGTTTTTGAGACAGCGAAGCACGGCATGGCAGTCCACGGCGTGACGGTGAGCGGGGTCGATCTCGACCTTCCCGCCATGATGGCGCAGAAGACCAAGGTGGTGGACGCCAACACTGCCGGCGTCGCCTTCCTGTTCAAGAAGAACAAGGTCGAGTGGATCAAGGGCAAGGCAAAGATCGCTGGCCCGGGCCGGATCGAGGTCGCGCTCAACGCCGGCGGGTCCCAGACCGTGGCGGCGAAGAACATCATCATCGCCACGGGCTCCGATTCCATGCCGCTGGCGGGAGTGCCGGTGGATGAAAAGACGATCGTGACCTCGACCGGCGCGCTGGCATTGGCGAGCGTTCCGAAGCGCATGATCGTCATCGGCGGCGGGTATATCGGGCTCGAGATGGGTTCGGTCTGGCAGCGCCTGGGCGCGCAGGTGACCGTGGTCGAGTTTCTCGAGCGCATCCTGCCGGGTATGGATGGCGAAGTCTCCAAGCAGATGCAGCGCATCCTCCAGCGCCAGGGCATGGCCTTCAAACTCGGCATGAAGGTGACATCCGCTACCCCGGGGGCAACGCCAGGCGACGGCGGCGTTGCCGTAACCATCGAGCCTGCCAAGGGCGGCGCGGCAGAGACGCTGGTCGCCGATGTCGTCATGCTTTGCATCGGCCGGCGTCCGAACACCGAGGGGCTCGGGCTCGACGCCGTGGGCGTGGCACTGGACGAGCGTGGCCGGGTCAAGACCGATGCGCACTACGCCACGAACCTGCCGGGCATCTATGCCATCGGCGACGTCATCGCCGGGCCGATGCTGGCCCACAAGGCCGAGGATGAAGGTGTCGCCGTGGCCGAGATCATTGCGGGCCAGGCAGGCCATGTGAACTACGACGCCATTCCGGGCGTCGTCTACACCTGGCCCGAGGTCGCTTCGGTGGGCAAGACTGAGGAGCAGTTGACGGCCGAAGGCATCGACTACAAGGTTGGCAAATTCCCCTTCACGGCCAATGGCCGCGCCCGCGCCATGGCGATGACCGACGGCTTCGTGAAGATCCTTGCCGACGGCAAGACGGACCGCATTCTCGGCGCCCACATCATCGGCGCCAATGCCGGCGACCTGATCGCCGAAATCGTGGTGGGCATGGAGTTCGGTGCGGCGGCGGAGGATATCGCACGAAGCTCCCACGCCCATCCGACGCTGAACGAAGCGGTGAAGGAAGCAGCACTCGCCGCCGACGGCCGGGCGATCCATATCTAAATAAATCCCCGCCGCCTTGATGGGGGCGGGTAGGGTGGGGGTGACGCCATTCGAAGCGAAGGCAGGAGCCAACGTCTACCGATCCCGTTCTCGACAATCCCAATCTCTGGCGCGCAGTGCCTCCACCCCCACCCCGGGCCCGCCCCCATCAAGGGGGCGGGGGAAAAAAGTCGGCCGCCGTTGCGGCGTCTTTGTCATGACTCCCCTCTCCGGCCGGCCGCTGGTGTTCGCCATGGCGATCGGCGAAATCGGCACCCTGCTGCCGAACCTCTCCTTCGCCGCCCTGACGCCGCTGTTCATCTCCGAATGGAAAATCACCAACGCCGATGCCGGCTGGATCGCCGGCATCTCCGCCTTCGGCTACATGGCAGCGGTCCCTTTCCTGATGAGCCTGACGGATCGTATCGATGCGCGGCGCGTGTTCCTGGCGGGTGCCGCCGTCACCATGATCTCGCATCTGGGTTTCGCGCTGCTGGCCTCGGGATTCTGGACAGCGTTCCTGTGGCGCGCCCTCAGCGGCGTCGGGCTTGCCGGTACCTACATGCCCGGTCTCAAGATCCTGACAGACCGCCACGTTGGGTCTGACAAGTCGCGGTCGGTCTCGTTCTACACGGCAAGCTATGCCGTGGGCGTTTCCCTCTCCTATCTTTTCACCGGACTTCTCAGCGATGCCCTCGGCTGGCGCATCGCCATCGGTGTGCTTGCGCTGGGGCCGCTTCTTGCCTTGCTGATCGCGCTGTTGGGTGCAGGACCCAAGGCTCCAGCGCCAGGTGAAGGTCACCGCCTGCTCAATTTCAGGCCGGTCTTCGCCAATCGCCAGGCGATGGCCTACATCCTCGGTTATGGCGCCCACGGCTTCGAGCTGGTGGCGATGCGCGCCTGGCTCGTCGCCTTCCTGGGCTATGCGGCACTGCGCGCCGGGATCGCCGGCGATGAGCATGCGACGGCAATCGCGGCGGTCTTCAGCGTCATCGGCCTGCCGGCCAGCGTGCTGGGAAACGAATTAGCACTGCGTTTTGGCCGGCGGCGCGTGCTGGTTCAGATCATGTCGGCTTCGGCGATCCTTGCCGCCATCCTGGGCTGCACCGGCGGATTGCCCTATGCGCTCGTCGTCACCCTGACGCTGATCTATGCGGTAACCTTGACGGCGGATTCAGGATCGCTGACGGCGGGTGCGGTCGCCGCCGCCTCTCCGGATGCCCAGGGCGCCACCATCGCCGTGCATTCAGCGATCGGCTTTGCCTCCAGTTTCCTGGGGCCGCTCGCGGTCGGCATCGCACTTGATGCGGGCGGTGGCCAGGCAAACGCCATTGCCTGGATCATGGCCTTCCTGGTGATCGGTCTGGGTGCCGCTTGTGGCCCGCTGGCGCTCTGGCTGTTGGGGCGCGAAAAGCCCGGCTAATTGCTCTTCGCCCGCGGATGGGCGCGTTCATAGACGGCCATCAATCCCGCCGCATCCACATCGGTATAGCGCTGGGTGGTGGAGAGCGACGCATGGCCCAGCAGTTCCTGGATCGCGCGCAGATCGCCGCCACCCGCCAGCAGGTGCGTTGCAAAACTGTGGCGCAACGCATGGGGCGTAGCGCTCGCCGGCAAGCCCAGCATCAGACGCAGGCGCTGCAGGCGATCCTGCACGATACGGGGATTGAGCGGGCCGCCGCGCACGCCGGGAAACCGCGGATGGTGGGGGGGGGGAAGGGAGGCAACGTAATCGTCCGGTGCCGCGGCCACGATGGGCAGCACCGGCACGATGCGCGGCTTGCGGCCCTTGCCGGTGACCTTAAGGCGCCCGCTGCGCGCCGCGATTTGATCGCGCCGGGTGAGCGAAAGCGCCTCCCCCAGGCGCAGGCCGCAGCCATAGAGCAGGGTCAACAAAGCGGCATCCCGCTTGGCAACCCAGGGCTCGTCGCTGAGCTCGCCGATATTTTCGATGGCGTCGTCCGCTTCGGCCACCGTCAGTGCCTTCGGCACCGCCTTCGGCGCTTTCGGATTCTTCATGCCGAGCACGACCGCGTTCTCCACCACCTTGTGGCGGGCGAGAAACCGATAGAAGCCGCGCAGCACGCTGAGGGCGCGCCCGGTAGAGCTCGCCTTCAGGCTGCGGCCGGCGCGGTGCGCAAGCCAGGCGCGCAAATCGCCGCGGTCGAGCTTTGTCAGCGTGGCGAGCGAGGCGGGCGTGCCCTGATGCTCGGCGAGAAAGGCCAGAAAGGCCGCAAGATCGCGCTCATAGGCAGCGAGCGAATGGGGCGAGGCGCGCTTTTCGCCGGCAAGCCAGGCCCGCCAATCACCGATCTGTTCGAGAAGATCGGCCGCCGCAAGAAAGGCGACCGGGGCCGGGCTCAGGGTTTCAGGCCGAGCCATTGCCGGATGCAATGTTCCAGCACGCGAGCAAGGAAGGTCAGAAGCTCGGTGCCCTGGCCCGCATTGAAATAGCCGGGGTGACGGGTGCCGAAGGCGAGCAGCCCCGGCGGCACGCCGTTGCCGATTGCCAAGCGAATGAACGCATCGGAGCGAACCAGACCTGCCGCCGGCCCGAACACCGCGTGATCGCCTTCCGCGTCGTCGCGCAGCAGCACGTCGTGGCTGCCACCCAGCAACTCGTCCACATGGCCGGGCGGAAGAACCTGCACGCCGTCCACCGAGCGCGGCGCCTTCTCCGCTGTCGCCTCGACGCACAGGGCCGCTGCATCCACATCCAGCAGCACGGCAAGGTCGGTGGTCACGATCTCGATCAGATGCTCGAAGCTTTCGGCGGCGAGCAAAGCCAGCGCCGATTTGTGGATGCGATCCTGGGTCGAGAGATTGTCGCGGCTGTTGGCGACCATCTCGTCCTGCAGGCCGCGTAGCCGCGAGAGGTCCTTGCGCAGCCGCTCCACCATGAACTGCTGGAGATCGACCACCGCTTCGCCGCGCGTCCGGCCCGGTGCCGCCTGGACTTCCAGCAATTCCGGGTGGCGCAGCAGGAAGGTGGGGTGACGCTTGAGATAGTCCACGACCTGGGCTGCCGTCAGGCGCGAGGAAGAGGTAACGGCGTCGTCGGGATTTTGCGTCATGCCATAGGCGGGGCTACAAGATGGACTGACCGGTCTTCGCCCAATCGGCGAGGAAGGCCGCAAGGCCCTTGTCGGTCAGCGGATGGTTGTACATCTGGCGCACAATGGCCGGCGGAATGGTCGCGATATCGGCACCGAGCTTGGCGGCGTCGACCACGTGCATCGGATGGCGCACGGACGCGACCAGAACCTCGGTCTCGAACTCGGGATACGCATCGTAGATCTGCACGATATCGGCGATCAGCCGCATGCCGTCGGTGCCAACGTCGTCAAGCCGGCCGATGAATGGCGAGATGAAGCTGGCGCCGCTTTTGGCGGCAAGAATCGCCTGCGCGGCGGAGAAGCAAAGCGTGACGTTGACCTTGGTCCCTTCCTCACGCAGCGCCTTGCAGGTCTTGAGCCCATCGGGCGTCAGCGGCACCTTGATCACCACGTTCGGTGCGATCTTCGCCAGCTTGCGGCCCTGGGCCAGCATGGTCGCGTGATCCAGCGCGGTCACCTCCGCGCTAACGGGACCGGGAACGATGGCGCAGATTTCCTTGATCGCATCGAGAAATTGCCGGCCGCTCTTAGCGACCAAAGAAGGATTCGTTGTGACACCATCGACCAGGCCGGTGGCCGCCAGTTCGCGGATCTCACTGATATCGGCGGTATCGATGAAGAACTTCATACCCTCGACGCTCCTGAACGCGAATCAATCGCGCTCGGTTAGAGTGTAGCCCATGGCCGACTCGCCCGCCATCGTCCCGTCCAGACTTGCCCCATGCGCGCCCAAGCGGGGCCATGCCGTGCTGCTGCCGCTGCCGCTTGCCGGTTGTTACGACTACAGCGGCGAGAACGTGGCGCCCGGCGACTTCGTCATCGTGCCGCTGGGCAACCGCGAGCAGATCGGCGTGGTCTGGGGACCGGGTACGGGGGATGTTGCGGCCGAGAGAGTCAAATCTGTCATCGGCCGGCTGGACGTTCCAGCCTTGCCTGAAATTTGCCGCCGCTTCATCGAACGCGTCGCAGCTTACACGATGACTCCACCGGGCGCCGTCCTGCGCATGGCCATGAGCGTGTCGGCGGCACTCGAGCCGCCGCGCGAGATCGCGGCATGGCGTTTGGCCGCGACGCCGCCGGCCCAGGCAAAGACGAAACTGACCGCCGCGCGCCAGCGTGTGCTGGACGCACTCGCCGATGGTCCGCCACGCACCACCATCGAAGCTGCGCGCGAAGCGGGGGTCAGCGCCGGCGTCGTCAAGACGATGGCCGAGACGGGATGGCTCGAGGCAGTCTATCTGCCGCAGCGCGCTGCCTTTGGTGTGCCGAACCCCGAATTGCCGGGCCCGCAACTCTCGGCCGATCAGCGCGGCGCTGCCGAGGCGATCGTTGCGCGCACGAGCGGCGTCAGCCTTCTCGATGGTGTCACCGGCTCCGGCAAGACCGAAGTCTATTTCGAAGCGGTGGCCGCGGCGCTGCGCACGGGCAAGCAGGCGCTCGTCCTGTTGCCGGAAATCGCGCTGACCGGCCAGTGGCTCGAACGCTTCGAGCAGCGCTTCGGGACGCGCCCGGCGGAATGGCATTCCGATCTCACCGGTCTGGAACGGCGCACCACCTGGCGGGCCATCATCAGCGGCCAGGCGCGCGTGGTTGTCGGTGCGCGCTCGGCACTCTTTCTGCCCTATCCCGAACTCGGCCTCGTCATCGTCGATGAAGAGCATGACCAGGCCTACAAGCAGGAGGATGGCGTCTCCTATCAGGCGCGCGACATGGCGGTGCTGCGCGGCCATCTGGCGAACATCCCGGTCGTGCTGGTCTCGGCCACGCCTTCGCTGGAGACGCTGCAGAACGTCAGCGCCGGCCGCTACGCAGCCTTCCATCTGCCGGACCGCCATGCGGGTGCAGCACTGCCCAAGGTGATGGCCATCGACCTGCGCCGCGACCGGCCGGCGCGCCAGCGCTGGCTCTCGCCCGGACTTGTCAGCGCGCTCGAGCAGACGCTGGGCGCCGGCGAACAGGCGCTGCTGTTCCTCAATCGCCGCGGCTATGCGCCGCTGACGCTCTGCCGGACCTGCGGCCATCGCCTCAACTGCCCCAACTGCACCGCCTGGCTGGTGGAGCATCGGCTGACCGGCAGGCTGCAATGCCATCACTGCGGCTATCAGGCGAGGCTGCCATCTTCCTGTCCGCAATGCGCAGACGAGGGAAGTTTTGCTGCCTGCGGACCGGGCGTCGAAAGGCTGGCGGAAGAAGCCGGCTCGCTCTTTCCCGCCGCGCGCATGGCGATGCTGACCAGCGATACGCTGGGCGGCCCGCGCGCCGTATCCGACATGATCGAGCGTATCGCCAGGCATGAGGTCGATCTTCTGATCGGAACCCAGATCGTCGCCAAGGGGCACCACTTTCCCATGCTCACCTTGGTGGGCGTGGTCGATGCCGATCTGGGGCTGGCCGGCGGCGATCTGCGTGCGGCGGAGCGTACGTATCAGCTGCTGAACCAGGTGGCCGGTCGCGCAGGCCGCGCGGAACGGCCGGGCCAGGTGCTGCTGCAGACCTATGACCCCGAGCATCCGGTGATGCGCGCCTTGATATCCGGCGATCGCGATGGGCTGATCAGCCACGAATTGGCGGAGCGCCGCACCCACGGCATGCCGCCCTTCGGGCGCCTGGCGGCCCTGATCCTCTCCAGTCACCACACCGACAGGCTGGACCAGACGGCCCGGCTGCTGGCGCGTGCGGCCCCCACGGGCGCCGGCATCACCGTGCTGGGCCCCGCGCCCGCGCCCATGGCGATGCTGCGCGGCCGCCACCGCCGGCGCTTTCTGCTGAAATGCCGGCGGGATATTGCACCCCAGCACCTGATCCGCGAGTGGCTTGCCAAGGTGAAGCTGCCCGGCACTGTTCGGCTGCAGATCGACATCGATCCCTACAGTTTTATGTAAGGCCCCCTCTGGTCAAAGCACTGGATTTTCATTATTAGTTGTGGCGCTGCTTTCGCGCTGCAATTAGTACGTACGACAAGGCGGGGGGAATTCATGAGATCGGCGATTGTATCGGCCGGCCTTTTGGCCGCCATTCTGCTTCCCGGCGTCTATGCCCAGGCGCTGTTCGGGTTCGTTCCGCTTGGACGCAGCGACCCGTTGGCGCGTTTGTTGGCCGTTGGCATGCCGGCCGTGACCATGGACATCGAACGGCTTGCGGCCCAGGACCGAGCCCAAACCATCCTCACCACCGACTATGCCTCAACCGCCTGGCTTTCCTTTTATCTGCCGTCACATCCGAAGATCATCCAGCTCACCG
>CAZQLF010000024.1:0-13367 GCA_964594035.1 uncultured Rhodospirillaceae bacterium
GGCACAACGGGTTCGGATTCGGGGCCGTCTAGGGCCCGGGCCAGTTGGCGGGCCTGGTTGAGTGTCGTGGCCTCGATCGGGCTCATGTCGCCCTCCGCTTTCGACAGCCGGTGAGGCGACAATCCGCCCCGCTTTAGCTGCATTTCTTGAGCGCCCGCAAGCTGATTGCTCAAATCGGCGCTTCATCGTCGCGATGGGTCGGAGCCAGGCGGCCGCAAAACAAAAACCCCGGCCAAAAGAGCCGGGGTCGTTTTCACTGACCACCGACCTTTTAGCGATTTGTTTTACGTGGCCGCAAGCCGGTCGGCTCAAATCACCACGACGCCTGAACATTATCACTCAGCGGCTGGCCGTCAAGGCCGTTACGCCACGGGAACCAGGTTCCTCACGCGCGTCGAAACGGGCTGCCACAGGACAAGGGGTACCAGGATGAAATACGGTTTGCCGGCCTGGCCTGTGCGACGCTGGGTTCTTCCTCTATGGTGCGCAACACCATGACTGCCCTCACTTCGACCAGCCGTTCGCTTGCCGGCCTGGTTCTCGCCGGCTCGATTGCAGCACTCGCGATTGCCTTCGCCAGCCAGTACATCGGCGGGCTGTTGCCCTGCCAGCTCTGCATCTGGCAGCGCTGGGGTTATGCCGGGGCGATCGTGCTAGCGATCATCGCCTTGCTGTTGCCCGCGCAGATGCGCTGGTATGGCGCCGTGCTCGCCTCCCTTGGTTTGCTGGCGACCGCTGGCATCGCGCTGTTTCATACCGGCGTGGAGTATCACTGGTGGCAGGGCTTGGCGAGCTGCACCGGCAATCTCGATACCAGCCAGTCCCTCTCGGCCCTTCAGCAGCAGCTGTTGAACACGCCCGTTATTCCCTGCGACCGCCCGGCCTGGGCCATGTTCGGGATTTCCATGGCCGGGTACGATTTCCTCTACGCAGCCGCGCTCGGCCTCATCTGCCTGATCGCGGCACTGCGGCTACGCCGGTCATGACCACAACGCCCACACGCCGCCGCTCTCTACCCGGCGATCCGACGCCCGCAGAAGCGATCGCCCGCGCCATCCGCGTCGACCAGGCGGGCGAATACGGCGCCCGACGAATCTACGAGGGCCAGCTCGCGGTGATGCGACCCGGCCCGGCGCGCGCGGCCGTGGAGCACATGGCAGCGCAGGAGAAGAAGCATCTCGAGGCCTTCGACCGCATCCTGGTGGAGCGGCGCGTGCGGCCGACCGCCTTGGGCCCCCTGTGGCATGCGGCGGGCTACGCGCTGGGTGCGGCCACTGCACTGTTGGGTGAAAAGGCGGCCATGGCCTGCACCGTTGCCGTTGAGGAAGTGATCGACGAGCACTATGCGCGCCAGGCCGCCGCACTGCCGGACAGCGAAGGCGCGCTGAAGGCGACCATCGAAAAATTCCGCGGCGAGGAGATCGATCACCGCGATCTGGGTCTTGCCCATGGCGCCACCGAGGCGCCTGCCTACGAGTTGTTGACCGGCGCCATCAAGGCCGGTTCGCGCCTTGCCATCTGGCTGGCGGAGCGGATCTAGCGATCTGCCGGCTCGGGCCCGGAGCGTTGTGAACTGGCCGTCTCCGTTTTAATCTCGACGTCCGCACGGCGCTTGCGCTGCCTCCGGGGAGGGGTCCGGTGTCCGAACTGCAATCCGCACTGCCCGGTTCGCCCGCCGCCGAGGCTCGTCCCAGCGCGCCACCCTCTTCGGCGACCAGTTCTCTGGTAAGCCTCCTCGGCCTGGCGGGATTCACCGTCGGCATGGTGCTGCTTTATTGGCTTCCGCTCCCCCGGGTCAGTGTGATCCTGGTGCTGCTGGCCTGCACGGGCCTGCCGATGCTGCTCGTGGATGTCGTTGTCCTGAAGGCGCATCGGCGGCCTTCCACTGGATTGGACTGGGACCGGCCGGCCGATTACAGCCTGCAGCGCACCGCCATCAAGATTCTCGGGCTCGCCGCCACGCTGGCGATCCTGGCGCTCTGCTACTGGGTGTTCCCCGAATATCGCGGCCGGCAATACAAGATCGTCTTCGACGTCCTTGCCGCCACCTGGCCCTATCTGACGGCCGCGACCCTGATCTACTTCGTCGTGATCGATGCCCATATGAAGGAGCCATGCGACGGCTACTGGCTCGCGGGCTCGCTGCTGCTCCGGCGGTTCGGCGCATTCGACAGGGAAATGTTCGCCCAGTACTGCGCCGGCTGGCTGATGAAGGGGTTCTTCGTTCCCTTCATCATCTCCGTCTTCATGTCGAATATCGACAGCACCTTCAGCAGCGACCTGCTGAAAGGCCGGTTCGGATTCAATGCGTTCTACAATTTCTGTTTTCCGCTGTCGTTCGCCGTCGACACCGCGTTCAGCACGCTCGGTTACCTGCTGACCATTCGCGTCGCCGATGCGCATCTGCGCTCCACGGACCTCACCGTCTCCGGCTGGCTCGTGGCGCTCATCTGCTATCCACCGTTCTGGCCCTTCATCTACGACCACTTCCTGCCCTACGACGAACATGCCGTCTTCTGGGGTCCGTGGTTCGATTCGGTCCCGGTGATCTACTGCATCTGGGGCAGCGTGCTTATCGTCAGCTTCGCCGTGTTTTCCTGGGCGACCATCGTCTTCGGCTTGCGGTTCTCGAACCTGACCCATCGGGGAATCATCACCAGAGGCCCCTATCGCTGGTGCAAGCATCCGGCCTATGTCTCGAAGATCGCGAGTTACTGGCTTATCGCCCTGCCATTCATTGCCGAGACCGGGCCGGCCGATGGGGTTCGCGCCAGCCTGATGCTGGCGCTGCTCAGCCTCGTCTATTACCTGCGCGCCAGAACCGAGGAGCGTCACCTCTCGCGCGATCCGGTCTATGTTGCTTATGCGTTGTGGATGAACGAGCACGGCGTCTTGCGCTGGCTCGGCCTTGCTGTGCCCCTCTTCCGCTATCGGCCACCGGCAGAAAATTCTCAGCTCGGATCGAGCTCGGTATCCCAGTAGAGAAAGTCGCGCCAGCTATGGTGCAAATAATTGGGCGGGAAAGCCCGCCCATTTTCCTGCAACTCGAATGTCGTCGGCTGCGCGGGTTTACTTCGGGGGAACATACCCGTCTGCTGCGGCAGGCGGTTGCCCTTGCAAAGATTGCAGCTCTGGCAGGCGGTGACGACGTTGGCCCAGGTCGTGCGTCCGCCACGTGAGCGCGGCACCACATGGTCGAAGGTCAGCTCATGGGTCGGGCAGCAGCGCCCGCAATATTGACAGGTGAAGCTGTCGCGCAGGAACACGTTGAACCGGGTGAAGGCCGGCCGGCGATTGAGCGGGATGAACTGTTTCAGCGCGATGACGCTGGGCAGCTTCATTTCGAAGGTCGGGCTGTGCACCACGCGATCGTATTGCGAGACGATGTTCACCCGGTCGAGGAACACCGCCTTGATCGATTCCTGCCAGGGCCAAAGAGACAGCGGGAAGTAACTCAACGGGCGGAAATCGGCGTTGAGGACGAGAGCGGCGCAACTGTCAGGCGAGGCGTTCATCAGTGCTGCAGAACCCTTGTGCCTTCATACTCTGTGGATAGATGTAGCGGCTGATGGCAAAAAACACAAGATTTGGTGGGTAGGCGGCGTCAATCTTCACGCAGTTGTCACGGGGCCCGGGATTCCGATTCACCGACGGCGGCGTTGGAGGCAAAGGCGCGCAACAGGAAGCGCCCGCCCAGCATCAGCCCGCGCTCGTCGATGCTGTGGGCCAACCGCGGCCGCGTCTCCACGGTAACAGGCACGCCGAGTTCGCGCAGGGCCTTCTCTGCCCAGCCGAGTTCGCTATGTGGCACCACTGTATCGGCATCGCCATGGATCAGCAGCACCGGCGGGCGCGAGCGGATTTCCTTGTTCAGTTCCTGCGGCCCGATGAGTGCGCCGGAATAGCCCACCACCGCGGCGGGCGCGATCTGGCGGCGCGGCGCCACATAGAGCGACATCATCGTCCCTTGCGAAAATCCCACCAGCGCCATCGCTGAATCATCGAGCCCGCGCGCCCTGAGCGCCGCGTCGATATAGGAGTCGAGCAAGGTCGCTGCCATCCGCACGCCGGCGAGGCGTGCGGATGGCGAATCATCCGCCAGGCTGAACCACTGATAGCCGAAGGGCGCCATCTCACAGGGGAACGGCGCATTGGGGGCGATGAATTCGGCCTCTGGCATCAACGATGCCCAGTGGGGCGCAAGCCCGATGAGATCGTTGCCGTCGGACCCGTAGCCATGCAGCAGCACCACGAGCTGCTGTGGCTTGCGGCCAGAGTTGGGCTTGTGGATCGGGCCGGAGAGTTCGAGCAGATCACGCATCGTTGCGCTGTTCCCTTGCTGATACCGTTCGCGTCTTTTTCGGTGGCCGCGTTCCCCGCTTTTTCGCCGTGATTTTGGTCTTCACTTTCTCTTTCGCTTCCTTCGCCTGCTTTATCTTCTGGGCGTAGTAGTGCCAAAGCAGGCGGGCGGCTACACTGCGCCAGGGCCGCCAGGCTTCGCCCATAAGCCGCAGGGCCGCTTCGTCGGGACGTTTGCGCTTGCGCTTTACCAGGCCCGCAGCTTCACGCAAGGCCAGATCGCCCGCCGGCATGATGTCAGGCCGGCCGAGGCAGAACATCAGATAGATTTCGGCCGTCCAGCGGCCAATGCCCTTGTGCTTGACAAGCTCGGCCACCGCCTCGTCATCAGTCATCGCGGCAATGACGTCGAGATCGAGCACGCCGCCATGGGCTGCCTCAGCCAGGCCGCGAGCATATTTCACCTTTTGCCTGCTGAAACCCACGGCTCGAAAATGCGTTTCCTCCATCCCCAGGATCGAAGCCGGCGTGGTGACACCGATGGCCGCTTCCAGCCTGGCGGCGATGGCGCGATAGGAATGGGTCGAGACCTGCTGCGCCAGGATGATGTCGAGCAGGGAAGCAAAGCCCGCCGGCCGGCTGCGCGGCGGTGGCGCGCCCACCTCCTTATAGGCGCGGGCAAGATCGGGATCCTGCCTGCTGAGCGCGCGCAGGGCCGCCGCCAGCGTCTTGCCCTCGATTTCTTCCTGGCCCAAGGTCATGGGCGCCCATCATGCCGACCTCGCCACCGACCGTCACCCGATTTGCGCCCAGCCCCACTGGCAGCCTGCATCTGGGTCATGCCCATTCCGCCCTGTTCGCTGAACGCGAGGCCCAGCGTGCGCAGGGGCGCTTCCTGCTGCGCATCGAGGATATCGATCCGGCGCGCTGCCGCCCGGCGTTCGAGGCCGGCATCTACGCGGATCTTGCCTGGCTGGGTCTCGCCTGGGAAACGCCGGTGCGCCGGCAATCGGAACATCTCGATGATTACCGCGCGGCGCTCGATCGCCTCACGGCATCGGATTTCGTCTATCCGTGCTTTTGCAGCCGCATGGAGCTCCAGGCCGAGATCGCTCGATCTGCCTCCGCGCCGCATTGACCCGAATGCCCCCTCCACCCCGGCCCCTGCCGCAGCCCTTGGGCAACCGAACGCGCGGCGCGCATCGCCCAAGGCAAGCCCTACGCACTCCGTCTCAATGTCGCGGCGGCACTCTCGGCAACCGGTCCGCTCACCTGGCAGGATCTCGACCGTGGCCTGATGCGGGCGGAACCGCGACAGCTCGGCGACGTCGTGCTGGGGCGGCGTGATGCGCCTGCCAGTTACCATCTCGCCGTGACATTGGACGACCACCTGCAGGGCGTGACTCTCGTCACGCGCGGCGAGGATCTGTTGCACGCAACTCACATCCATCGTCTGCTGCAGGCCTTGCTACAGCTCCAAACGCCGCTTTATCGGCATCACCGATTGCTGACCAATGACCGGGGCGAGCGCCTGGCGAAACGCGATGGCGCGCTTGCCCTGGCAGCGTTGCGTGCGGCTGGACATAGCGCTGCCGAGGTCCGCGCCCTGGCGGGATTTTGAGGGGCCGGGTCTCAGGGCCAGATTCGCCAGACAAATTGTGCCAGGCGTCAACAGGCCTTGTCAGACGCCGCTTCTTGCCCAACATCCTATGCCGACATCCATCCGAGGGGGGCGGCTCGCCGTCCCGTCGCCTTTTCGTTTTGCCTGCCACGCGGTGACCTGCCTTTGATCATTGACTTCGCCGAACTCAGTGCGCTCGCCCAGGTCGTCGTCGTTGACCTGGTCCTGGCAGGCGACAATGCAATCATCGTGGGATTGGTGGCGGCAAGCCTGCCGCGCGAACAGCGTGCCAAGGTCATCCTGATCGGCATCATGGCGGCGACGGCGCTACGCATCGTCTTCGCCATCGTCACCACCCAGCTGCTCCAGATTATCGGACTCACGCTTGCCGGCGGCCTGCTGCTGCTCTGGGTGTGCTGGAAACTCTGGCGCGAGATACGCGCCCAGGCGAAGTGCAAGCCGGGTAGCGAGGATGAGACCCATGTGAAGGCCGCCAAGACCATGCGCCAGGCGGTATCCCAGATCGTGCTGGCCGATATTTCCATGTCGCTGGACAACGTGCTGGCGGTGGCCGGTATTGCGCTGCATCACACCTGGGTGCTCGTGGTCGGTCTGGTGCTGTCGGTGACGCTGATGGGTGCGGCTGCCGCGGTGATCGCCGGCGTGCTGAAGCGCTATCCCTGGATTTCCTATATCGGCCTGGCGGTCATCTTCTACGTCGCGGTGAAGATGATCTATCACGGCTCCGTCGATGTGGTGACAGCGACCGGCGCCACTGGCTAGAGCCGAAGCCCCTCGACAATATCGACATAGCCGGGCGTATCGGGCGAGAGATAGCCGCGGCGCACCAGGAAATCGATGTTCACCAGGGCGACATTGAATTTGAAATCGTCGGTCGCGGCCAGGCGTTCCATAACCTGGCCGATCGGCCAGAGATAGAACGCCTCGATCTCGCCATCCTCGTTCACGGGCTTGAAGTCCGCCGGCAGCGCGATGTCGTAGACAAAGCAGATGTCGTTGCGCAATCCCTCGACACGTTCGGTGATGTAGCTGACGAAGCCTGCCGGCCGCGCCGTGCGAGCCAGCGCCGGCGCCATGCCGGCTTCTTCGCCGCATTCCTTCACAACGTTATCGATGAGGCTGATGCCCAGCGGCTGGCCGCCCGCTACCAGATGATCGAGCTTGCCCGGTGCCGTCTGTTTTGTCCGGGAACGCTTGGCAACCCACAGCTTGAGATCGGCGCCGTCACCGGTGAAGCCGTTGATATGGACGCCATAGGCGCGCACGCCGAACAGCGGCACGGCGGCACGCTCCATCTGCATCAGCGGGCTCGCATAAAAATCGGTGCCGACGGGATAGGGCTCGTCGCGCCAGCCCTTGATGGTGCCGTCATCGCGGAGCTTTTCCAGCGCTTCGCTTGCGGCCCCACTGCGCGCCGCAAAGTCGCGAAGGTCGGGCGCAATCTCGACCGCCGCCTCACTGACGTGGAAGACCCGGGGGAACTCCGTCAGCCGGCGAGCGAAGTCATGGGTCACCCACCCCACCCTTTGCCCCGCCACGGAGAACGGCCGATAGCGGCTGCGATCCCACCGCCGGCAGGCGTCGATGCGGTCCAAAAGGCTCATGAGCTGTCCCCGGCGATTGGTTCTGCGCAACTTTAGAATCGGCGGCCGCACAACCCAAGCCTTTCACGCCCCAGGCCTTTCACACGGGCGTGCTTTGCCCGTTTGCCCGCGACCGGTTAGAATGATTCGAATGCGTGCCATGCATGATATGGGCGGTATGCCGGCCGGCGCGATCGAGCGCGACGAGCACGACCCAAGCTTTGCCGAAAGGCGGGTCGATGCGCTGATGGTGCTGATGATGTCGCCCGCGATCGGCCTGTTCAATGTCGACGAGATGCGGCGCACCATCGAAAGCCTGCCGCCCGAGATCTACCAGCGCCACGACTACTACGAGCGCTGGCTCTACACCATCGAGCGGCTGCTGGTGGAAAAGGGCGTCCTCAAACAATCCGAGATCGACACGCGGGTGGCGGAACTGGAGAAGCAGGGTGGCTGAGCCGCGCTTTGCTCCGGGATCGCTCGTGCGCGTGCTCGACCTGCCGGTAAAGGGGCATATGCGCACGCCGAGTTACGTGCGCGGCCACCAGGGCTCGATCGAGCGCTTTCAGGGGCGCTATCCCGATCCGGAAATCCGCGCCTATGGCCGCGACGGCCTGCCGCCCAAGGCACTTTATCTGGTGCGTTTCCGGCAGAAGGATCTGTGGCCGCACTACAAGGGCGATGCCGGCGACACGATCGCCGTCGATATCTTCGAGCATTGGCTGTCGCCGGCGGGCGAGGCCCCGGGAGCACGCCATGGCGCATGATCCTGGGGCGCATGATCACGATCACGGCGATCACCACCACCCGCACCCCCACCAGAAGGATCATTCGGTCAGGGTCTGGGAGCGCCGCGAAGCCGCGATCCGCAGCCTGCTGATCGAAAAGGGCCTTCTCAGCGCCGAGCAGATCCATCGCAAGATCGAGGAGTGGGACCACAAATCGTTCGCCCAGGGCGCGCGCGTGGTGGCCCATGCCTGGGTCGATCCCGCCTATGAAGCGCGCCTGCTGGCCGATGGAAATGCCGCGACGGCCGAACTTGGCATCGACACCACCGGCCCGAAGATCGTCGCCCTCAAGAACACGGCGAAACTGCATCATCTCGTCGTCTGCACCCTCTGTTCCTGCTATCCGCGTATGCTGCTGGGCCTGCCGCCGGCCTGGTACAAGTCGGCCGCCTATCGCAGCCGTGCCGTGAGCGAGCCGCGTCGGGTGCTCGCCGAGTTCGGCACGCAGCTTCCGGCCGAAACCGAACTGCGCGTCGTCGACAGCACCGCCGATTGCCGCTACCTCGTTCTGCCCCGGCGCCCGGCTGGGACTGAAGGCTGGGACGAGGCAAGGCTGGCGCGCCTCGTCAGCCGCGATTCCATGATCGGGGTCGCGCCGGCGCTTGCCGCCGGATCTCTCCCCTCGGCATGAACGCGCCCATCCGCAAGCCCGGACGCTGGGTCTGGTATCTGCTGGCGGCGGTCGCTGCGGTCCTGCTTCTGCATCTGCTGCTGCGCGATCACCCATCCGCCCTCGATTCCGACAGCGACACGCCTCGCATCGTCTATCTCCTGGCGCTGTTCGTCCTGGTCGGCGGCGGCATGTTCGCGCGTATTGCCCGGCGCCCAACCCAGGCCATGCAGCATGCCGGCATCTGGCTCGGCATCGGCCTCGTGGTGCTGCTGGGCTACAGCTATCGCGGCGAGTTGGGCACGATTGCCCAGCGCCTCTCGGGCGAGCTCGACCCGTCCGCGGGCCAGGCCATCGACGGCCAGCAGATGCGCTTTACTGCAGCAGCCGACGGGCAGTTCCACGTCGAGGTCATGGTGGGCAGCACGCCCATGACCTTCCTCGTGGATACCGGCGCCAGCGAGGTGATGCTGAGCCCGGCCGATGCGCGCCGCCTGGGATACGAGCCTTCGACGCTTGCTTATACCCGCCTCTATCAGACAGCGAACGGCACCGTGCGCGGCGCGCCAGTGACGATCCCCGAAATCTCCATCGGCCCGATCCGGCTCACCAATATCGAAGCGTCGGTCAATGAGCACGACACCGACGGATCGCTGCTGGGCATGAGCTTCCTCGGCCGGTTGTCGGGCTATCAGGTCAGCGGCAATACGCTGACCTTGCACCAGTGAGGCGCGGCCCCAGCCTTCTCCTCCGGCTTCGAATTATTTTTGTTTTTTCCGTTCCCTTGCTTCTGGCAGCCTGCGCCAGCCCCGGCATCGCACCCCAGGCCGTCGCACCGAGCGTGGCGAGCGAAGCACCCAGCCCTGACGGCATCCATCCCTATCAGGGCGAGCTGATGCAATGCGTGCCCTATGCGCGCGAGGTGTCGGGTATCGACATTACGGGCGATGCCTGGTCCTGGTGGGATTCGGCCGAAGGCAAATATGAGCGCGGGCACCAGCCCCGCTTCATGGCAGTGCTGGTGTTGAGCCGTACCGACCGGCTGAAGCTAGGCCATGTCGCGGTGGTGATGGATGTGCTGGGTCCGCGGGAAATCCGCGTCACCCACGCGAATTTCGGCAGCGATCCGGTCAGCCGGCGCATCATCTACGATTCCATGCCCACGATCGATGTGTCGCCCGCCAATGATTGGTCGCTGGTGCGCTTCTGGAATTACCAGGCGAAGGCCTGGGGCATCACCTATGAGGCCTCGGGCTTCGTCTATCCCGAACGCGCCGTCACCACGGTGACCACGGGTCCTGTACCGACGTCGTGATGGCGTGCTAGGCCCACGTTACCCATGACGTCCGAGTCCGCCGCGGCACCTGCCGAAGCACAATCCGTCCTTCACCTTCCCGCCTTCCGCCTCTTCTGGGCGGGACGGGTGCTTTCATCCATGTCCTTTCAGCTGCTGGGCGTGGCGGTCGGCTGGCAGATGTATGCGCTGACCCACAGCGCGCTGGCGCTGGGCTTCGTCGGCTTTGCCCAATTCCTTCCCCTTCTCTGCCTGAACCTGGTGGTGGGACATGTCGCCGACCGCTTTGACCGCCGGCGCATCGCTGCCACCTGTCAGCTGGTGGGCGCCCTCGCATCGGCGCTGCTCGCCTTCGGCAGTTTCGCCGGATGGACGACGCCCGCCGCCATCTTCGCCGCCGTCGCCGTGATCGGTTCGGCGCGCGCTTTCGAAACGCCGCGCCTGCAAGCCCTGCTTCCGGGGCTGGTTCCGGCCGCCCTTTTCCCCCGTGCGACGGCCTATTCCGCCTCAGCGATCCAGACCGCGACCATCGTCGGGCCCGCCATTGGCGGTCTCGTCTATGCCGTTGGCCCGGAGGCGGCCTATGGCTGCGCCGCGCTGCTCTATCTTTCGGCCGGCCTGATGACCAGTTCGATCAGCATGCAGCGCGCAGCACCGCGGCGCGAGCCGGTCAGCCTGAACTCGGTCTTCTCGGGCTTCGCCTTCATCCGTCGAAAGCCGATCGTGCTGGGCAGCATCTCGCTGGATCTGTTCGCCGTGCTGCTGGGCGGCGCCACCGCCCTGCTGCCGATTTATGCCCGGGACATTTTGCAGACGGGTCCTTGGGGACTGGGTCTTCTGCGATCAGCACCGGCGGTGGGTGCGCTCGCCATGTCGGTGTGGCTTGCCCATCATCCGCTGCGCAAGCGGGTCGGACTCACCATGTTCCGCGCGGTCATCGTGTTCGGTCTCGCGACAATCGTGTTCGCGCTGTCGCCCTGGCTCTGGCTCTCCACGCTCGCCATGGTGACGCTGGGCGCAAGCGACGTCATCAGCATCGTGGTGCGCCATTCCTTCGTGCAGCTTTCCACGCCCGATGACATGCGGGGCCGGGTCAGCGCCGTGAACTCGCTGTTCATCGGCACATCCAACCAGCTGGGCGAGTTTGAATCCGGCGTGACTGCCGCGCTCTTCGGCACCGTGCCCGCCGTCGTTCTGGGCGGGGTCGGCACCATCGCGGTGGCGCTGCTGTGGATGCGGTTCTTTCCCGCACTTCGCCATGCCGACACATTGGACAGTGTTGCGCACCAATCAGCCGCGCCAGGGAGCGCGTAGCCCGAAAATTCTCACCGCGGCGCTGTCTTACAAAACCTTCATTTGATTAGGGTTTTTAAGACGCTATTTGACTTCCCGCCGCTGGCGAAATCGCCGCGGATGCTTCGGTGCGAAGGACCTGTTTCGCGCACCGGGCATGATCGGGAAGCAAGACGAGGCGTTATATGTCGAGCGACCGGGCCTTGCCCGGGATATTGCAGTCGCCCGGGTTGGCTATTCTAACCGTGCCGCCGGCCGGGGGTTCGGCCGCCCCCCATGCGAGCCTACTTCCGGTGCTTCCGCCCGCGCAGCAGAACTTCGTCTGCCGGCCCAGCGACAGCCTTTTGTCCGTCATTGAGAGATGTCTCAAAAACACTTTGGGCCGCTGCCTTGTGCTCGATGACGAGGGGCGGCCGTCGGGCGAAGTGAGCCTCGATGAAATTCGCCTCGTCCTGCGCGATGGACGGCTGACCTCGTTCCACAACTGGGCGGACCATCTGGCGATCCAGCCGGGCCACAACGCCGACCTCCCACAGGCGAGCAAGCTCATGGCGGATCTGGATGCGGAGGGCCGCGTGCGGACAATCGCCTGTGACCGCAGCCGCGACCATGTGCAGATCGCACGGCCCGACCTGTCGCATCTGGAATTCCGCCTGCTGCTGGATGCCTTCCTGTCCAGCTGGATTTCGAGCAGCGGGGAATACATCACCGCTTTCCAAGACGGCTTCGCGAACCTGCTCGGCTGCAAGCATGCCATCGCTGTTTCCAACGGCACGATGGCGCTGCACCTAGCCCTGGCGGCACTGGACATTGGGCCGGGTGCTGAGGTGATCCTGCCCGATCTCACCTTTGCCGCCACCATCAACGCGGTGATCCACTGCGGCGCTACGCCCGTCATCGTTGATATCGATCCGGTCAGCTGGGCGCTGGATCCGGCCAAGGTACGCCGCGCGCTCACGCGGCGAACCCGCGCCATCCTGCCGGTCCATCTCTATGGCCGGCCCGCCGATCTCGGCGCACTGTCGGAGCTGGCCGCCCCGCGCGGCATCGCCCTGGTCGAGGACTGCGCCGAAGCGTTGGGCGCGCGCTATGAGGGGCGCATGGTCGGTGGCATTGGCGCGATCGGCTGCTTCTCCTTCTTCGCCAACAAGACGATCACCACCGGCGAGGGCGGCATGTGCGTGACCAATGACGACGCCCTCGCCGCGCGCCTCAAGGAACTGCGCGATCACGGCATGGCGCCCGGCCGGCGCTACTGGCACGAGCGGCCAGGATTCAACGGCCGCATGACCAATCTGCAGGCGGCCATCGGCGTGGCGCAACTCGCCCGCCTGCCGGAGATCGTGGCGCGCAACGAGAGCCTCGAAGCGCTCTATCGCCAGCATCTCGCCGCAGTGCCGGGGATCGCATTGCCGCCGCAACTACCCAACCTTGTCGAACCGGCGATCTGGCTGGTCTCCGCATTGGTGCCGGCAGAAAAACGCGACACCTTGATCGAGGCCGCGGCGATCGCCGGCATCGATCTCAGGCCATTCTTCTATTCGCTCTCCACCATGCCGCCCTATCGGCGCTATGGGCGGCGCTGTCCCAACAGTCAGCATCTGTCGGCGCGGGGCATCAACCTGCCGACCTCGAACGCCGTGGATGAAGTCGTGGTGGAGAAACTCGCGGCGATCGCCGCAGGCGTCCTAACCGCTTAGGCTGCTTCCCGGCTGGATCGATCCACCACGTCGACGATGTCGGCGAGGATCCCGTTGAGGTCAAAATCCTTCGGCGTGTACACGCGGGCCACCCCGAAAGCGGGCAGGGGGGCCGCGTCCTCCGGCGGGGTGACTCCCCCCACCCACACAGGACATCC
>CAZQLF010000025.1:0-13303 GCA_964594035.1 uncultured Rhodospirillaceae bacterium
CCGAGGAATGGAAAGGGTCCGTGGGAGTGCCAACTTCTGGGGGCCGCCGGGATGGTGATTGCCTGGCAGGCCTTGGACGTCTTTGT
Source organism: uncultured Rhodospirillaceae bacterium (assembly GCA_964594035.1). GTDB lineage: Bacteria > Pseudomonadota > Alphaproteobacteria > Dongiales > Dongiaceae > DASXQK01. The sequence continues at coordinate 87 of CAZQLF010000025.1, forward strand.
TGGTGAGAAGAGGGCCCTGGACCTCGAGGACCGCACGGATGACGATGTTCTCGGAGGCGATCAGCTCGATCATCTCCGTTTGCCGTCGCCATTCGTCGGCCAGCGCATCGGCGATCTCTGGATCGCTGTCGCGCAGGCGGGCGGTAAAATATCCGTCATGCACCACGGGATGTGGCATGACTCTCGATGGCTTGTTCATGCCGCCGCTCCGAGTAGGCAATTGTCGTGAAGGGGCACCAGCGGCGAGAAATCCCGGTGATGCTTATAGTCGGGCCGACCGAAGGTGGTCTGGGCGTTCTCCACCGGGTTGACGATCAGCGAAAAGATGCGCCGGTTCCAGGGCGAGAGATTGGGCGGTGACGCGTGGACCAGCGTGTCGCCGAAAATCAGCGCCGTGCCCGCCGGCCCCGTCGCCGAGACGATCCCCTGAGCCTCGACCAGCTTTGCCACGCTCGGCCGATCGACGACCCAAAGCGGATAGCTGGTCGAAACTGTGTCGAGCGCCGCCTCCGGGGTCGGATGCCGGTGCGAGCCGGGGATGAAATAGAGCGGCCCGTTGAACTCCACGACATCATCCAGAAAAACATGAAGGTTGAGCGCGAGCGGTTTGGCGACTCCATCCTCGTTGCGGTGGGTAGCGAAGTCATAGTGCCACTGCCACGCCTCGCCCTCGAAGGCGGCCTTCACGTTCACCTTCACCTGCTGGGCATAGAGGCGGTCGCCCAGAAGCTGGAAGGCGGGCTCAAGCAGGCGCGGATGGCGCACCAGTTTCGCGAAGGTGGGATGTCGCAGGTGCAGGCCCATCGCCGTGCGCACCTCCCCGCTCCGTTTCTCGCGCACGTTGGCGGCTGAGTCCTCGGCAAAGACCGGTATCAGGGCGGCACGCAGCGTTTCGACCTCGCGCGTCGAGAACAGTTCCGGCAATACGAGGTAGCCGTCCTTCTCGAACCGGCACAACTGGGCTTCGGAAAGCTGCATGGCCACTCACCCCCGCGACCCTGGTCTTCCTAGAGCCTGATCGTCTCAAGCCTGTTCGGCTTGAGACGTGAATCAGGCGCAAATCCTAACAATTAGAGCAAGATTCACGGGTCAGATTGGGTCAATCTGACCCGATCTCGCTCTGGGGGAAAGTCTCCCGGCGGCCGGGCATTTCGCGCAAGCCAAAATCCTTCCGCCATGGCTTAATCAGGCTAAGTCATGCCCAGGCGCCTGCCACCCCTGAATGCCGTCCGCGCCTTCGAAGCCGCAGGTCGCCATGGCAGCTTCCTGCTCGCCGCCCGCGAATTGCATGTTACTGCCGGCGCCATCAGCCACCAGGTCAAGGCCCTGGAGGCATTCCTCGGCGTTCGCCTGTTCCATCGCCTGCAGCGCGGCATCGTGCTGACCGATGCCGGACTGAACTACCTGGCGGGCTCGCGTGATGCGTTCGACCGGCTGGCAGCCGCGACCGACCAGCTCGCCATCGGCAACCGGACAAGGACCTTGCGCATCAGCGCGCTGCCGGCCTTTGCCGAGAAATGGCTCGTGCCGCGCCTGCAGCAATTCCAGGAGCAGTATCCAGAGATCGACCTGCGGCTTGCGGCCGATGCCGAGCTCGTCGATTTCATCACCCGGGATTACGACATCGGCCTGCGTTACACGGACGGCCGCCATCCCGGCTTGAGGGTACAACTTCTCCTCGAGGAACAGATCTTTCCTGTCTGCAGCCCGGCTTTGTTGCGCGGGCGACGGCCGTTGCGCCGCCCGGCCGACCTCGCAGATCAGACGCTGCTCTACGACGTCCATTGGCAGGACGACTGGCGCCTGTGGCTAAATGCGCTGGGTCTCAACGATCTTCAGCCGAGACAGGAATCCCGCTTCACGCTTTACAGCATGGCGCTGGAGGCAGCGATCCGCGGCGGCGGCGTATTGATCGGCCATAGCGCCATGATTGCCGAGGATCTTGCGGCCGGCCGGCTCGTGGCACCCTTCGCCGAACGTGTGCCGGCACCTCATGCCTATTACCTCGCCTATCCCAAATGGGCGGAGGGCCGGCAGGCGGTGCAGTCATTCCGCGCCTGGCTGACCGGCGCAGTGGCGGAGTTCAAACGCGCGCAGGTCGCGCGGCCACCCGCCGCTCAGCGCAAACAGGCGAGCAGAAAAACTAGGAAGCGCTGAACGCCTGAATTCCCGTCTGGGCGCGGCCGAGGATCAGCGCATGCACGTCATGCGTGCCCTCATAGGTGTTCACCGCTTCCAGGTTCATCACATGGCGGATGACGTGGAATTCGTCGGCGATGCCGTTGCCGCCATGCATGTCGCGGGCGGTGCGGGCGATGTCGAGCGCCTTGCCGCAGGAATTGCGCTTGAGCAGGGAAATCATCTCCGGCGCCGCGCGGTCCTGGTCCTTCAGGCGGCCAAGTCGGAGGCAGGCATGCAGTCCCAACGTGATCTCGGTCTGCATATCGGCGAGCTTCTTCTGGATCAGCTGGTTGGCGGCGAGCGGCCGGCCGAACTGCTTGCGGTTCATCGTGTAGTCGCGTGCCGCGTGCCAGCAGAACTCGGCGGCACCCAAAGCACCCCAGGAAATGCCATAACGCGCATTGTTGAGACAGCCGAACGGCCCCTTCAGACCGCTGACGTTCGGCAGCATGTTTTCGGCGGGGATGTGAACATCCTCCATCACGATCTCGCCGGTTACGGAAGCCCGCAAAGAAAACTTGCCCTCGATCTTCGGCGCCGAAAGACCCTTCATCCCCTTCTCCAGGATAAAACCGCGGATTGTGCCGCTATCATCCTTCGCCCAGACGATAAAGACGTCGGCAATCGGGGCGTTGGTGATCCACATCTTGGCGCCCTTCAGCACATAACCGTCTGCGGTCTTGCGGGCGCGGGTCACCATGCCGCCCGGATCGGAACCGAAATCGGGCTCGGTCAGGCCGAAGCAGCCGACGATCTCGCCGGTCGCCAGACGCGGCAGGTATTTCTTGCGCTGCGCCTCGCTGCCATAGGCATAAATAGGATGCATGACGAGGCTCGACTGCACGCTCATGGCCGAACGGTATCCGCTGTCGACGCGCTCGACCTCGCGGGCGACAAGTCCATAGCAGACGTAATTCACGCCGGCGCAGCCATAGCCATCGATGGTCGAGCCGAGCAGACCGAGCGCGCCCAGTTCGTTCATGATCTCGCGATCGAACGTCTCGTGGCGGTTGGCCATGAGGACGCGCGGCATCAGCTTTTCCTGGCAATACTGGCGCGCGCTGTCGCGTACCATGCGCTCATCCTCGCTGAGTTCGTCCTCGAGAAGCAGCGGGTCTTCCCATTTGAACTCCGCGCGAGAGGCGCCCAGGGGCTTAGCGGCGGTTGCGGTTTTATTCATTGTCGGATCTCCTGAGGAACGGCCCGGGAATGCCGCGCCAATACATGGTGCAAACCTACCATTTCGCCGGCCCGCCCGAGAAGCAAAACAACCGGAGAAGTGAAGGAACCTAATGCAGGTTGTGTGCGGCGATATCGCGCTGGCGCTGGTGATAGCGGCGCATCTTTGCCCGGCTACCGCAGATCTCCATCTCGCACCAGCGCCGGCGGCCGTTGCGCGTCCTGTCGAGAAACATCCAGCCGCAGAAACAGCCCGGGCAGACCTTGATCCGGTTGAAGTCGCCGGTGGTCAGCAATTCGGCCGCGGAGCGGGCAACGGGCCACAGCAGGCCCTCGGGCGGCATGGTTTGCGTATTCCACCGCCAGATAAATGCCTGGCCGGCTGGCTCAATCTCAGCGGCCGCCATGGCGGCGGCGAGGTGGCGATTGAACGTCGCCAAGGCAGAGGCGGGCGCCGATGTGCCACGGATCACCGAAGAAAAGATGCCGTGCAGCGCGTCGCGCAGCGCGAGCGCCTCGTCGAGGGCACGCAAGCCCGCCCGTTGGGATGGCGGGTTGGCCGCGAAGCGCCGCGATGTTGCCTCGTCGATGGCGCCGGCGTGGCGCGCCCAGGCCAGCAGATGTTCGAAGCGGAAGAGGTGCTCCAGCTGCCGCTCGGTGCCGTAGCCGCTTCTCGTGTTGACGAAATTCAGGCACAGCACATTGCCGAGCAAAGTGAGCCGGGCGGCGCGGCTGGGCGGAAAATCTTTTTCGTTAGGGCGCGTCATTGTCTTGAGCTTGGTAGTGTTACCGTTTAAAATCGATTTAATGGTAACACCGACAAGCGTCCGGCGCCAGCGCCTGGCCCTCGGCCTGGTTTTTGGCGCCCTTCTTGCCCTCGTCAGCGTTCAGGCTCACGCCCAAGGCAGCGGCACGACGGGCGATGCCCCCGGCAACGCGCCCGCTGCTGACAATGCCGGTGCGGGCGGGGCGGCAGCGAAGACCGGTGTCGACGCGGATACTGATACGAGCGCGGACTCCGGAGTGCAGAAATGCGAAGACCTGCTGCCCGGCTTCGACGACAACCCGACCAACATCCATCATGAGGTGCAGGATCGCGGTTTCGATCAGCCGGCCGCCGTTCGTCTCACCTGGACGCGCAGCGATGCATACGGGACGGACAGGACAGGCTGGATCATCTGCTTCTTCCTGCCGCGCAGCGAAACAAAGGGACGCTGGCAGATCGATCTCGTCAACAGCCAGAAATTCGGGGCGCTGAAGCGCTATGACGTGCAGCAGCTGAACAAGCTGCTCTACCTGCGCCATCACAGTCATGTGGAGGAGAACCCGCATCCGCCAGCGACCGTCTGGACACCCTATCTCTACTACCTGCAACAGACCCTGAACGGCGTGACGCTCGGCTGTCTCTATGCACTGCTCGCCGTGGGATTCACCCTGATCTACGGCATCACCCGCTTCATCAACCTTGCCTTCGGCGATCTCTACATGACGGCGGCATTTTCCACCTACGTCGCCTATATCGTGTCGGTCACCTCCGGCGTCGGCTTCACGTTTCTCCCGATCCTGCTGATCGCGATCTTCATCGTGGCGAGCTCAGGTCTTGCGGGCTGGACAGTGAACCGCCTCGTCTTCAGCCGGCTGCAGGGTGCGGCGACCACCATTCCGCTGGTGGCCTCCATTGGCGTTGCCATTTTCTTTCGCGAAGCGGTGCGCCTGTTGCAGGGGCCGCGCACGCAATACATGCCTCAGAACCCCAACACGACCTGGCAGTTCTTCGAGGGACTGGGCTACGACATCTATCTGCGCAAGTACCATGTGATCATCGGGCTTGCGACGGCGATCATTGCCGCCTTCCTGTGGTGGGCCAGCCGCAAGACGGACTTCGGCCGCAGTTACCGGGCCTGCTCACAGGACCCGCGCATGGCCTCGCTGCTGGGTGTCGACGTCAAGGGAACGATTGCGAACGCCTTCCTGTTGAGTGGCGCCCTGACCGGGGCGGCCGGCGTGTTCGAGGCGCTGGAATACAACGCCGTCGATTTCAACATGGGCTTCATCATCGGCCTCAAATCCCTGATAGCGGCGCTGCTGGGCGGCATCGGCTCCGTGCCGGGCGCCATGCTGGGCGGTTTCCTGCTGGCGCTGATCGAGACCTATACCGGTGTGCTGATCGGCTTCGAATGGCACGACGTGGTGACGTTTGCCGTGCTGGCTGCGGTGTTGATCTTCAAGCCGGGCGGGATCCTGGGCACCATCCACCTGATGCCCGCCGACGAGCGGCCCTGACATGCAAAGCACCCGATATGGCCTGTATTAACTGTTGGCAACGTTTTGGCGGACCAAGACTATTGCAGCGCGAAACATCTGCGATTAGGGTCCCGGTAATCAAACGGCGGCCTCGAATCGCCGAAAAAGACGACGAAGACAGGTGAGGCGGCGAAGCTCGATCCATCAGGATGCTGCAGCACCGGCATGGGGGAAATGCCGGTGAAAGCGGTCTTGTGGCCGGTCTGCCAAAGGGCGGGCTGAAGAGCGGGGGAGCGATGGCACTATTCATCCAGCAATTGATCAACGGCGTCTCGCTTGGCGCCATCTATGCGTTGATCGCCATCGGCTACACGATGGTCTACGGCATCATCGGGATGATCAATTTCGCCCACGGCGACGTCTACATGATCGGCGCCTTCATGGCGCTCATCGGCTTCCTGTTGATGGGCGCCTTCGGCATCACCTGGGTGCCTTTCGCGTTGCTGCTCGTCCTGGTCATCGCCGTGGTCTTCACCTCGGTCTATGGCTGGACGATCGAGCGCATCGCCTACAGGCCCTTGCGCAACTCCACGCGGCTCGCACCCCTTATCTCCGCCATCGGGATGTCGATCATCCTCGAGAACTACGTCCAGCTGATCCAGGGCGCGCGCAACAAGCCGATGACCAACATGCTGAGCGGCGGCTTCGCGCTGTGGCATGACGCAGGCTTCACCGTGCAGGTCCGCTATCTGCAAATCATCATCGTGGTGATGACGACGGTGATCATGGCCGGGTTCACCCTGCTGATCACCCGCACCTCGCTGGGGCGCGCCCAGCGCGCGACCGAGCAGGACCGCAAGATGGCCTCATTGCTCGGCGTCAACGTCGATCGCACCATCTCGCTGACCTTCGTGCTGGGCGCGGGCCTTGCTGCCATCGCCGGCATGATGGTGCTGCTCTACTACGGACAGATCGACTTCTACATCGGCTTCGTTGCCGGCATCAAAGCCTTCACCGCGGCAGTGCTCGGCGGCATCGGCTCTCTGCCTGGCGCCATGCTGGGCGGCCTTTTGATCGGCATGATCGAGGTCATGTGGTCGGGCTACTTCTCCGTCGACTACAAGGACGTGGCCGCCTTCGCCATTCTCGTGCTGGTGCTGATCTTCCGCCCGACGGGGCTGCTCGGCCGCCCCGACCTGGAGAAGGTCTAGGCCATGCAGACCGCACTTGCCGCTAGAGCGGCCGCCACCCCGGACATTCGCGAATTTGCCAAACGGGCGGTGCTCGCGGGCATCGTCACCCTGGCCCTCTCCTGTCTGTTGATCGGCATCGAGGCCGTCAGCACCACCGCCGGGCTGGAGATCCACACGCGCTATCGTGCGGTGTTCTACGCCTCGGTCGGCGTGGCCATCGTTTATTTTCTGAGCCAAATGACCCATGCCGGCAGACCGATGCCCGCCATCTTCGGCGGCCTCGTCTTGCTCTCGGGCTTCGGCATCCTGGAAAACGCCTACCTCAACGGTTCGCCGCTGGGCGACCAGCTTCCTTTCGACGATCAGGTGGTCAACTGGACCGCGGCCCTTGTGCCGTTCTCGCTCGTGTTGCGCGCCCTCTATGTCCTGTGGGCGAAGAGTGCCACGCGGCCCGTGAAGACGGCGAGCCAGCGCGAAGAACGGGCCGAGTCATTTTATCTGCGCTACAACAAGCTGATCGGGTTGGTGCTCATCGTCGTCGCGGTGGCGCTGCCGTTCATGCCCTTCGCCAACCGCCGTCTAATCGACGTCGCCACGCTGGTGGTGACCTACATCATGCTGGGCTGGGGACTGAACATCGTTGTCGGCCTGGCCGGGTTGCTCGACCTCGGCTACGTCGCCTTCTACGCGGTCGGCGCCTACACCTACGCCATGTTGTCGACGGACCTGGGATTGAGCTTCTGGTTCTCGCTGCCGATTGCCGGCGCCATGGCCGCAAGCTTCGGCATCCTGCTGGGCTTCCCGGTTCTCAGGTTGCGTGGCGACTACCTCGCCATCGTGACCCTGGGCTTCGGCGAGATGATCCGCGTGATCCTGACCAACTGGTGGTGGTTTACCGGCGGGCCCAACGGCATCAACAACGTTGCACGCCCGTCCTTCTTCGGCCTGCCGTTCGAGCGCGACGCGCCCGCAGGCGTCACCACCTTCGCCCAATTCTTCCACCTGGACTATTCGCCGAACCAGCGCGTCTTTTTCCTCTATTTCCTGATCCTGTTTTTCGCGCTCATCACGAATTTCTTCACGCTGCGCATCCGCCGCCTGCCGATCGGGCGCGCCTGGGAAGCGCTGCGCGAAGATGAGACGGCCTGCCGCGCACTCGGCATCAACCCGCGCAATACCAAGCTGACGGCCTTCGCCATCGGCGCCATGTTCGCCGGCATGGCTGGCTCTTTCTTTGCCGCGCGCCAGGGTTTCGTCAGTCCCGAGAGCTTCGTGTTCCTTGAGTCCGCCGTGATCCTGGCCATCGTCGTCCTCGGCGGCCTCGGCACCCAGATCGGCGTCGTCCTGGCGGCCGTGGTGCTGATCGGCGCACCGGAGTTCTTCCGCGAGCTGCAGGACTACCGCATGATCGCCTTTGGCGTCGGCATGGTGCTGATCATGATCTGGCGGCCGGGTGGCATTCTCTCGCACCGCGATCCCACCATCTTCCTCCACCGCGGCAAGGTGGCGGCGAAGATTCCAGCGGCACAGCAGGCCAAGCCCGTGGGTGCCGAACCGTGACAGCGGCACCGCTTCTGACCGTCGAGCACCTCACCATGCGTTTCGGCGGCCTGGTTGCCGTCGACGACGTATCCTTCATCGCCAACGACTGCGAGATTACAGGGGTCATCGGCCCCAATGGCGCGGGCAAGACCACGGTGTTCAACTGCCTGACCGGTTTCTACAAGCCGACGGTCGGGCGGCTGTCGCTGAGCGGCGGGCGCGGCCGGTTCCTGCTGGAGCAGATGGATGGCTACAAGATCTGCCAGAAGGCGGGCGTAGCGCGTACTTTCCAGAACATCCGGCTCTTCGCCGGCATGTCGGTGCTCGAAAACCTGATCGTCGCCCAGCACAACAAGCTGATGCATGCCTCGGGTTTCACTTTCGCCGGGCTGATCGGCTTGCCGGTCTATCGCCATGCCGAGCAGGCCGCGGTGGAGAAGGCGCGCTTCTGGCTCGACCGCGTCGGGCTCGCGGCCATGGCCGATTGGGATGCCGGCAATCTTCCCTATGGCGGCCAGCGCCGGCTCGAGATTGCGCGCGCCATGTGCACCGATCCGGTGATCCTCTGCCTCGATGAGCCCGCCGCGGGACTGAACGCGCGCGAATCCGCCGAGCTCAACCAGCTGCTGCGCTCGATCCGTGACGAGCAGCGCATCGGCGTCTTGCTCATCGAACACGACATGTCGGTGGTCATGCAGATCTCCGATCGCATCGTCGTGCTGGATTATGGCCGCAAGATTGCGGACGGAACGCCGGCTGAGATCCGGGTCGATCCCGCCGTGATCCGCGCCTATCTCGGTGAAGAGGATGAAGACGAGCCGATGCCGACCAAAGGCGTGCGGGGCTAAGGCGATGGCAGGTTTACTGGAAATCGCCGGCGTCCATACCTTTTACGGCCATATCGAGGCCTTGCGCGGCGTCGACCTCAGCATTGACAAGGGCGAGATTGTCACGCTGATCGGCGCGAATGGGGCCGGCAAATCTACGCTGCTCATGACTATATGCGGCACGCCGCAGGCGCGTAACGGCTCGATCAGCTTCGATGGCGAAGAAATTACCCGCAAGCCGACCTACGAGATCATGCGCAAGGGCATCGCCCAATCGCCCGAGGGCCGGCGTATCTTCCCGCGCATGACGGTGCTGGAAAATCTGCAGATGGGTGCCGTCACCGGCAATCCCGCCAATTTCAATCCCGACCTGGACAAGGTGCTGACGCTGTTTCCCATCCTGCGCCAGCGCCAGGGCCAGCGCGGCGGCACGCTCTCTGGCGGCGAGCAGCAGATGCTGGCGATCGCCCGAGCGCTGATGAGCCGGCCGCGCCTGCTTTTGCTGGATGAGCCTTCGCTGGGTCTGGCGCCGCTGATCGTCAAACAGATCTTCGAGGTCATTCGCACCATCAATGAGCAGGAAGGCGTGACCGTCTTCCTGGTGGAGCAGAATGCGTTCCACGCGCTGCGCCTGGCCCATCGCGGCTACGTCATGGTGAACGGGCAGATCACGCTGTCAGGACCGGGGCGCGAGCTTCTTGCCAATCCGGAAGTGCGTGCTGCCTATCTCGAAGGCGGGCACGGATGAGGCCGATCAGGACGAGGGCAGGGCGATGACGGTTTCGCTTGTCGTATTGACCATCATCATGTTCGGCGGCGGCGGCTTCATGATGGGCCAGGCGCTCGCCGACACATGGCGGCCCTGGTGGCAGCTTCTTCCGTACAGCGCGCTGCTGGCGCTCGGAAACAATTTTCTCGGGTTTGCGCTGTTCGATGGCGCTTTCTTCATCGACAGCCTGTTTTCCAAGGGCGCCAAGCCGCTGAGCGAGGCGATCCTGGAATACGTCATCGACTTCGGCGTCATTCTCGGGTTTGCCATCCTCGGCTTTCGCCTCACCCAGGTGCGCAAGATGCCGGCCCAGTACCCCTGGCTCTACGAGCGGGTCGGGCCCTTCAGTTGGCGCGAGAAAAATACCGCAAAGTCAAACAACTAATGGGATGGCCTCGCCCGTTGAGCCAGCTATTGTTTGGGGCCTGCTCGGTGTTAGTATGTTGTTATCCAGATCGAAAAGGGCACAACGCCGAGATCGTATCGGGAGTTGCCGCCGTCCGGCGGCGTGAAACCATTCAGAAGCCACAGGGAGTTATTCGAATGCGCAAATATGCACTACCGCTGATTGCCGCGGCAGCGTTTGCCACTGCGATCGGCGCGTCGGCAGCCAATGCCCAGAACCTGAACGTCGCCACGGCGGGCCCGATGACGGGCGAATATGCCGCGTTCGGCGATCAGATGCGCCATGGCGCCGAACAGGCCGTGAAGGACATCAACGGCAAGGGCGGCGTCCTCGGCAAGAACCTCGCGCTCTCCATCGGTGATGATGCCTGTGATCCGAAGCAGGCCGTTGCGGTGGCGAACGATTTCGTCTCCAAGGGAATGATTTTCGTCGCCGGTCACTTCTGCTCCGGTTCTTCGATCCCGGCTTCGGCGGTCTATCACGAGGAAGGCATCCTCCAGATGACCCCGGCGTCGACCAATCCGAAGTTCACGGAAGATCCGGCAGCGGCAGGTTGGGGCACGGTGTTCCGTACCTGCGGTCGTGACGACCAGCAGGGCGCCTTTGCCGGTCCCTGGATCGCCCAGCACTTCAAGGGCAAGAACGTCGCCGTGATCGACGACAAGTCGACCTATGGCAAGGGCCTGGCCGACCTGACCCGTTCGGCGATGAACGCCGCGGGCCTCAAGGAAGTCCTCGACGACGAAATCACCGCCGGCGACAAGGACTACTCGGCGCTCGTCTCAAAGCTGAAGGCTGCGAACATCGACGTCATCTACTTCGGTGGCTATCACCCCGAAGCAGCCCTGATCGTCAAGCAGTCGCGTGAACAGGGCCTGAATGCCCAGCTGCTCTCGGGTGACTCGCTGAACACCCAGGAGTTCGCCACGCTCGCCGGCTCCGCTGCCGATGGCGTGATGTTCACCAACGCCGCTGAAGCGCGCAACCTGCCCTCGGCCAAGGATGTCGTGGACGAGTTCCGCAAGGGCGGCTTCGAGCCGGAAGGCTACACGCTCAGCACCTATGCCGCGATCCAGGTGTGGGCGCAGGCCGTTGCCAAGGCCGGCACGACCGATGCCAAGAAGGTTGCCGACACGCTGCGTTCCCAGACCTGGGACACGGTCATCGGCAAGCTCGGCTTCGATGCCAAGGGCGACCTGACCTCCTCGACCTACGTCTGGTACGTGTTCAAGGACGGCAAGTACAGCGAAGCCCCGGCCATGTAATTGGCCTTCCCGGGCCCTTCGGCCTGGGATAGCGACGGGCCCGGCAGGTTCTGCCGGGTCCGTTTTTTTATGGTTCCCCTCGGCCCGGCAGGTTCTGCCGGGCCGGTTTTCTTTATGGGATAGCCAGTTTGCCGGTCGAAGCGGTCCGGCCCATAAATAGTTTAACTTCCATGGCTTGTGGCGGGTTGTTGCCACACTCCGACATATGGTAGTTGTTCTTACCCGCGCGCCGCCAGGACCGACCCACACCAATGCCCGAGACGATTGCCATCGCCAGCGACCATGCCGGTTTCGACCTGAAGCAGTTCCTTGTTTCCGAGCTGCGCCGGCTGGGTTACGCGCCGCTCGATCTCGGAACCCACGACCACAACTCGGTGGATTATCCCGACTACGCCAATGCGCTGGCCGCCGCGCTCGCCGACGGCCGCTCGCAGCGCGGCGTGCTGGTCTGCGGCAGCGGGATCGGCATTTCGATCGCCGCCAACCGGCACCGCCATGTGCGCGCCGCTGTCTCCCATGACGAGACCAGCGCACGTCTTTGCCGAATGCATAACAACGCCAATGTATTGGCGCTCGGCGCGCGCCTCATCGGCCAGGACGTGGCCCGCGATTGCCTTGCAGCCTTTCTGTCCACGAACTTCGAAGGCGGCCGGCATGAACGCCGCGTCGCCAAAATGTCCTGATTTCGCGATTGAAGGGAAATTGAACCCATGACCACTGCCGCCATCGGCACCATGCCTGGCTTTTTTTCCATGACGCTCGCCGAACGCGACCCCGAGGTCTTCAAGGCCATCGGCGACGAGCTGCACCGCCAGAAGGACCAGATCGAGCTGATTGCTTCGGAGAACATCGTCTCGCGCGCAGTGCTGGAGGCGCAGGGCTCCGTGCTCACCAACAAATATGCCGAGGGCTACCCCGGCAAGCGCTATTACGGCGGCTGCGAGTTCGTCGACGTGGCCGAGGCACTCGCGATCGAGCGGGCGAAAAAACTGTTCGCCTGCAACTTCGCGAATGTGCAGCCGCATTCAGGCGCGCAGGCCAACCAGGCCGCATTCTTCGCCCTGATGCAGCCGGGCGACACCTTCATGGGCTTGAACCTCGCGGCCGGCGGGCATCTGACCCATGGCTCGCCGGTCAATCAGTCGGGCAAGTGGTTCAAGGTCGCTCCGTATAGCGTGCGCCAGGACAACCAGCGCATCGACATGGATGAGGTCGAAAAGCTGGCAAAAGAACACAAGCCGAAGCTGATCCTGGCGGGTGGCTCGGCCTATCCGCGCTTCTGGGATTTTGAGCGCTTCCGCAAGATCGCCGATTCCATCGGCGCCTACTTCATGGTCGACATGGCACACTTTGCCGGCCTTGTGGCCGGGGGAGTACATCCCAGTCCGCTACGCCACGCCCATGTGGTGACGACCACCACCCACAAGACCCTGCGCGGGCCGCGCGGCGGCATGATCCTCGCCATGGACGAGGAGATCGGAAAGAAGATCAACTCGGCCGTCTTCCCCGGCCTTCAGGGCGGGCCGCTGATGCATGTGATCGCGGCCAAAGCTGTCTCCTTCGGCGAGGCCCTTCAGCCGGAATTCAAGATCTACGCACGCAAAATCGTCG
>CAZQLF010000026.1:0-13256 GCA_964594035.1 uncultured Rhodospirillaceae bacterium
CAGGATCCCCACCGCATCGCCGATATCCATGCGCGCCTGGCCGATATCGACGCCCATCGCGCGCCGGCCCGCGCCGCCTCGATCCTGGCCGGGCTAGGCTTCGATACGGAGCAGCAGGCGCGGCCCTGCCGGGATTTTTCCGGCGGCTGGCGCATGCGGGTAGCGCTGGCCGCCATCCTGTTTTCCCAGCCGGATCTGCTGCTGCTGGACGAGCCGACCAACCATCTGGACCTGGAAGCGACCCTCTGGCTCGAAAGCTTCCTGGTCAATTATCCGCACACCCTGCTTCTCGTCTCCCACGACCGCAACCTGCTGAACAAGGTAGTCGACAAGATCGTCCATCTCGAGGAGACCAAGCTCACTCTCTATACCGGCGGCTACGATCGCTTCGAAGCAACAAGGGCCGAGCGCATCGCCCAGATCGCCGCCGCGGCGGCAAAACAGGCCGCCCAGCGCCGCCACATGCAGGCCTTCATCGATCGCTTCCGCTACAAGGCCAGCAAGGCGCGCCAGGCCCAGAGCCGTCTCAAGGCGCTGGCCAAAATGCAGCCCATCGTCGCCATCAGCGAAAGGGCCATGGAGACCTTCGACTTTCCCTCGCCCGACGAACTGGCCCCGCCCCTCATCGTCCTCGACCATGTCGATGTTGGTTACGAGCCGGACAAGCCGGTCTTGCGCAGGCTCGATCTGCGCCTCGACATGGACGATCGCATCGCGCTGCTGGGCGCGAACGGCAACGGCAAATCCACCATGGTGAAGCTGCTGGCTGGCCGCCTTGCCCCGCAGGCGGGGTCCATGCGCCGCTCGCCGAAGCTCAAGGTTGGATACTTCGCCCAGCATCAGCAGGACGAACTGGACCTCGAGGCCACACCGCTTCTGCTGATGCAGCGGCTGAAACCGCTCGGCAATGATGAGCCGCGCCGCGCCCACCTCGCGCGTTTTGGCATCGGCGTCGGCAAGGCCGATACGAAAGTGGGCCAGCTTTCCGGCGGGGAAAAGGCGCGCCTGCTGTTCGCGCTGATGACCCATGAGAAGCCGCATATCCTGCTGCTCGACGAGCCGACCAACCATCTCGACGTCGATGCGCGAGAAGCGCTGGTGCAGGCGTTGAACGATTATGAAGGCGCGGTGGTGCTGGTCAGCCACGATCCGCATCTGATCGAGCTGACCGCCGACCGCCTCTGGCTGGTGAATGAGGGCCACTGCCGCGGCTATGAGGGCGATCTGGACGACTACCGGCGCCTGCTGCTCGACCAGCGCCGCGAACGCGGGCGCGACAAGTCGGCCGAGCGCCCCGATCCGGTGAGCCGCAAGGATAAGCGCCGCGCCGCGGCAGAATCCCGCGCGGCAAATGCGCATCTACGCAAGGCGGCCGATGCCGCCGAGCGCGATTTGCGCACGCTGGAGCAGAAACGCGGCAGCATCGAACTACGCCTGGCCGATCCCGCAGTCTACGGCGGGCCGACGCGCGATCTGATGGAGCTGCAGCTGAAGCTCGGCGATGTGAAGAAAAAGATTGCCGCGGCCGAGGAGCGCTGGCTCGACGCGCAATCGGCGCTCGAAGATTCTGAAACCGCGGCTGCCGGGCGATAGCCCGCGGATCAGGCGCTGGCCTTTTCCTCCCAGGCGCCCTTGTCGTTCTGCTGGAAATAACTGAGGGAATGGCCCTCGGCCTTGTAGGCGGCCCAGCGCCGGCGTGCCGCCGCCACCGCCTGATCATCGCCGCCATCGAACAGCTCGACGCAGAGACGGTAGCGGTCGATGACGGCACTCTCGGCGCCATCGGCCAGAAACAGCACCTGCGCGGAATTCGGGTTCTCGTCGGCGGTGGTCAGCCAGATCGGCTGGCGCTCGGCAAAGCCATCCGCCGCAGTGCCATGGGGCAGGAAACCGCGGTCGTTATAGGTCCAGAGATGGTTGGCAACCGCCTCCACCCGCTCGAGCGAACCCAGCATGACGACCGCGCGCTCGCCACGCTCCAGGCAGCGCTCCAGCATCTTGGGCAGCGCCGCCTCCAGCCGCGTGCGCTGCAGATGATAGAAGCGGATCTCGCTCACCGCTCCTCGTAGTGATCGGCCACGAGGCGCTCCAGCAGGCGCAGGCCGAAGGCAGTGGCGCCTTTCGGCACCGTCGGCGCGTCCTTGTCGGACCAGGTGACGCCGGCGATGTCGAGATGGGCCCAAGGGGTATCCTTGATGAATCGCTTGAGGAACTGTGCTGCGGTGATCGCCCCGCCCCAGCGGCTGCCGATATTCTTCATGTCGGCGGCGTCGGTGTTGATCAGCTTGTCATAGGCATCGGCCAGCGGCATGCGCCAGAGCAGCTCGCCGGTCGCTTTGCCCGCATCGCTGAGGCGCTCGGCCAAGGTATCGTTGTTGCAGAAGAGCCCGGCATGGACCGTGCCCAGCGCGACCATAATGGCCCCGGTCAGCGTCGCGAGATCGACCATGATCTGCGGCTTGAAATTTTCCTGGCAGTACCAGAGCGCATCCGCCAGAACCAGGCGCCCTTCGGCATCGGTGTTCAGAACCTCGATCGTCTGGCCCGACATGGATGTCACGATGTCGCCGGGACGCTGCGCCGTGCCGGAAGGCATGTTCTCGACCAGTCCGACAATGCCGACTGCGTTCACCTTCGCCTTGCGCGATGCGAGCGCATGCATCAGGCCGACGACCACGCCCGATCCCGCCATGTCCCATTTCATGTCTTCCATGCCGGCCGCGGGCTTGATGGACAGGCCGCCGGAATCGAAGGTGACGCCCTTGCCGATGAAGGCAACGGGGCGCTGCTTGGAATCGCCGGCACCCTTCCACTGCATGATGACGAGCTGGGATTCGTGGCTCGAGCCCTGGCCCACGCCCAACAGCGCGCCCATGCCGAGCTTCTTCATCTGCTTTTCGCCCAGCACCTCGACCTCGATGCCAAGCGCCGTCAGTTTCTTTGCCTCTTCGGCCAGGCTCTCGGGGTAGATCACGTTGGCGGGCTCGGACACCAGGTCGCGGGTCACGAACACGCCGTCGCCGACCCGTTCCATCGGCTCGTAAGCGCGCCGGGCCGCGGCGGGATCCTCCAGCATGATGGTGAAGCGCTTCAGCGTCGGTTTCTGCTCCGCCTTCTCGCGGGTGCGGTACTTATCGAAGCGATAGCCGCGCAGCCTCGCCCCCTGGGCGATCTGGGCCGCCGCTTCGCCAAGCGAGAGCTTCAGCCCGCCCATCTCATCGACGGCAATCGCCACCGCATGCTCGCCGGCCCCATTCATGGCGGCGACCACGCGCCCGCCGATTGCCTGCAGTGCCAGACTGTCCAGCGCCTCCGCCTTGCCGAGGCCGATCAGAAGGATCCGCCCCGCCTCGATGCCCTGAGGCGCCAGGATCGCCAGCTGCTCGTCGGGCCGGCCCTTGAAACGCCCCACCGACAGCGCCCGGGTGATCGCGCCCTTGGTCTGCTTGTCGATGAGCTGGGCCGTGTGGGTGAGCCGGTGCTCCTCCAAAACCCCGACGACGATGGTGCCGGAACCAGGCAGCTCCGGCTTTGCGAAGGCGATCTTCATTATGGTTATCCTCCCGGTACCAAACGCGATGTCCTCTAGCACAGGCAGCAGACAGGAGCAAAGCGGGGCGGGCGCGGCGATTTCGCCGCGAGCCCTCTGAGAATTGCGGGCTAGGAAGCAGCGGTGGCGGCGGCCTATCATGCCGGCAATGTCGCGCCTCACGCTCTATCTGCTGCGCCAGATGACTCTCGCTGCCGCAATGACGGCCGTGGGCCTGACCTTCGCCATCTGGCTCAGCCAGTCGCTGCGCCTGCTGGACACCATCATCAACCGCGGGCTTCCGGTGGGCCTGGCGGCAGAATTCATCATGATGCTGCTGCCCGCGCTGTTTGCCCTGCTGCTGCCGATCGCCGTCTTCATCGGCGTGCTGGTGGTCTATCTCCGGCTGGAATCGGACAGCGAGCTCGTCGTGATGCGCAATTCGGGATTGAGCAATTTCGGACTGGCACGCGCGGCAATCGTGTTCGGCGTGATCACGACCATCATCGCCTATGGGATGACGCTCTACGCCATACCGGCATCGATGCGGAAGTATCATGACATCCAGCGAGAGTTTGCGGGCAACCTCGCCGGTGTGCTGGTCGAAGCCGGCGTGTTTACTGATCTTGCCCCCGGCATCACCTTCTTTGCCCATGCCAGAGACCGCACTGGCGGTCTTGCCGGCATCGTCGTCGACGATGTGCGCGACAGGGCGCTTCATCGCATCTATACCGCCGAGCGTGGCACCATCACTGCCACGGCCGATGGTCCGCGCGCCCTGCTGGAGAACGGCACCTACCAGGAGACCGACAAGAAGACGGGCCAGGTATCGGTGCTCTATTTCGATCACACCTCGATCGAGCTGGGAAGTCTGTTCGCGCGCAACGACGAGGCGCCGCGCCGCGGGGCCGAGGAGCTCTACCTCGATGAATTGTGGTCGAACAATACCGCCAACGACTCGGACACGGCCGCGCGCATGCATGTCGAGGCGCATCGGCGCCTGGCCGATCCAATCTATTGCATCGCCATGGCGCTGGTGGCGGCGGCCTGCTTGCTGGGAACCGGCCAGCCGCGGCAGAACCAGAATGTGAAGATCCTGACCGCCACGGGATGCGCGGGTGCGGTGATGATTTGCGCCTTCGCATTGCGCGGCTACACCGACAACGGCGCTTCGGCTGCACCTTTCATCTATGCCCTGCCGGTGAGCGTCGTCGCGCTGTCATTCTGGCCGCTGCTGCGAGCCCGGGTTCCAGGACGCGCGCGGCGATGAAGGCAGCGCTGTCCCCCACCCTTACGCTTTATATCGGCGGCCGCTTCCTGCTTTGGGTCATCGTCGTCGCGGTGGTGCTCTGCTCCGTCATCCTGATGGCGGATTCGGTGGAGCTGCTGCGCCGCGCATCAGGCAATCCCGAGGCAACCGTCCCGATCGTCCTGACCATGGCGATCTTCAAGCTGCCGTCGACGGCCCAGGAGGTGATGCCCTTCGGCCTTCTGGCGGCAACCCTTGGTTGCCTGACGCAGCTGACGCGTACCAGCGAACTCATCATCATCAGGGTGAGCGGCTCTTCGATCTGGCAGGTTTTGACTCCCGCCCTTCTGCTGGGCTTTGCCATCGGCCTGCTGCGAGTGGGAGCCTTCGATCCTTTGTCGGCGGCGATGACCGACCGCTTCGAGCGCATGGAGCGCCACTACATCGATAATTCCGACCCGGTGGTGGTGGCAAACCCGAGCGGTATCTGGCTACGGCAGTCGACGGCCACGGACAGCTACATCCTGCATGCCCATGTGATGGATGCGGTCCGCCCCCTTTTCCGGGATGTAACCCTCCTACGCTTTGATTCCACCGATCGCTTCCTCGAGCGCATCGACGCCAAGAGCGCCGAATTGAGGGGCCAGGCCTGGGAGTTGAAGGACGTTCAGATCGTTGCCCCAAACAAGCCACAGACGCCCGCGGCCGGAGTCAACGTACCGGCCAAGCTCACTTTCCAGCAATTGATCGAAAGCTTTGCCTCGGCGCGCACGCTCTCATTCTGGCAATTGCCCAATTTCATCGCGGTTTTGGAGGCATCGGGACTGCCTTCGCGGGCTCACCGTCTGAAGTTTCAGGCCCTGCTGGCAACGCCGCTTCTGTTCGTGGGAATCATCCTGCTCGCCGCCACCTTTGCGCTGCGCCTGCCGCGCCTCGGCGGCCTGCCGATCGCGATCGGGGCTGGTGCGATGTCGGGCTTTCTGCTCTATTTCTTGTCGAGCTTGGCAGCAGCGTTGGGCTTGAATTCGAGCATACCGCTGGTGCTTGCCGCATGGGGGCCGGCCGCGATTACGGCCATTTTGGGCATCACACTCTTACTCTATGTCGAGGACGGTTGACGGGTGCGGCTACGTTGGCTCAGGGGGTGTCTTCTCGCCGTCGCGCTGTGCTGGTCGGCAGCGAGCTTCGCCCAGCCTGCGACGACAACGCCCCCCGGGACGCCCCCCGGCCAGTTACCGATCCTGATCACCGCTGACCAGATGACCTATGACCGCGACCTCGGCGTCGTGGTCGCCAGCGGACATGTCGAAGTCTCCCAGGAAAACCGGATCCTGAAGGCAGACACCCTGACCTATAACGAACGGCAAAAGACCGTCACCGCCAGCGGCAACGTCGCCCTGCTCGACGAGAGCGGCAACGTTGCCTTTGCCGAGTACATGCAGGTCACCGACGATCTGAAGAATGCCATCATTCAGAACATTCGCTACCTGATGTCCGACAAGTCGCGCATGGCCGCGGCGGTCGGCACGCGCAAGGGGAAATACGACGAACTGGACAAGGTCGTCTATTCGCCATGCCTGCCCTGCGTTTCCGATCCCCAGAAACCGCCAGCCTGGCAGCTGCGGGCGGGGCGCGCTATCCACGACAACGACGAGCACATGCTCATCTATCGCGACGCGTGGATGGACATCTTCGGACTGCCGGTTTTCTACACGCCCTATTTCTCGTCGCCCGACCCGTCGGTCAAGCGCAAGAGCGGCATCCTGGTTCCGCGCATTGCCTCGTCCGATCAGCTCGGTCTCATGGTCCAGGTGCCCTATTACTGGGTCATCGGGCCGCAGAGCGACCTGACCTTCGATCCGATCTTCACGACCAAGGGTTATCCCGTCCTGTCCGGCCAGTACCGCCAGCGATTCGAAAACGGAAACATCGACATCAGCGGAAGCGCCACCATCGGCGATATCGTCAATACCGACGACAACGGCAACGTCACCTCGACGGACGAGAATCAACTGCGCGGCCACGTCTTCGCCACAGGCAAATTCGACCTGACCGACAACTGGCGTGCCGGTTTCGACCTGAACCGCGAAAGCGATATCGACTACATCAGGCTTTACGGCTTTCCTGGCAACTACAACCGCTCGCTGGATAGCGTCGTCTATGCCGAGGGGTTCGACGGCCGCAGCTATGCTTCGGCACAGGCTTATTCATTCCAGGGCCTGCGCGACACCGACGTCCAGGACCAGACCCCCATCGTGGCGCCACTGCTCAACTGGGATCTGGTCAGCGAGCCGGGGCCGGGCGGCGCCTATTGGACAATCGATGCCGGCCTGATGTCGCTCACGCGAATCGATGGCACCGACAGCCGGCGCATCAACGCAAAAGTCGGCTGGACGCTGCCCTATACGGCGCCGGCAGGCGACATCTACAAGCTCAACGTTTCGCTGCGGGCCGACGGGTATTACGTCAGCGACGTACAGCCCGGCTCGAACAACCCCGCGCCTACCGGGGCGACGGAAGACGGATTTGTCGGCCGCATCTTTCCCCAGCTGAACTTCGAATGGCGCTACCCCTTCGTGCGCCGCAGCCCCGGGATCAGCCAGGTGTTCGAGCCGATCTTCTCCGCCTCGATCGCCACGAACAGCGGCAACGATTCCATGATTCCCAACGAGGACAGTCTCGATTTCCAGTTCGACGAGACCAACCTGTTCTCGCCCGACCGCTTCACCGGTCTCGACGTGGTGGATAACGGCCAGCGCATCAACTACGGGTTCAAATACAGCATCTATGGCGACAGCGGCGGCCACAGCAGCCTCATGCTGGGCCAGAGCTATCAGTTCAACGACGACAATGCTTTTGCCGCGGGCTCGGGCATGACCTCGCAGCTCAGCAATATCGTCGGCGCCCTCGATATCTCACCCAATGGCGCCCTCGACCTGCTGTACCGCTTCCAGCTCCAGACCGAGCCGTTTTCCTTCCTGCGCCAGGAGTTCGGCATGCACGTCAATGTCGGCCCGCTCGATGCCGGTATCGACTATGCGTTCCTCAACGGCAGTATCAACGACGGCTCGACGCTGGGCACGCAGCAGGAGTTCAATGCCTTCGGCAGATTGCAGATCAACGAGAACTGGTCGGTGCAGGTGAGCGGCAGGCAGGATCTGGAAAGCGGCAACACACTGGAATATGGCGGCGGCGTCACCTGGCACAACGACTGTATGCAAGTCTCCGGGCTGGTCGGCAGAAGCAACTACAGGACAGACCAGATCGAACCCGATACGCGTTTTCTGCTGATGATAAGCTTCAAAAATCTGGGCACTAACCAGGTCTCGTTCTGACCTGTTGCGGGATGGCGCCTGATCCTATAGTACGAGGCTCTTCTCGCCGCGGGCTGGTATCTGGAGCGCCTCTGATCGTGTCGCGACTCTTTCGTTTTGTTGCCCTCGCTTTGCTCGCCGGAATCTGCGCCTGCGCCCCCGGCGCGCGGGCGCAGGACAGTCTCCAGATCGTCGCCGTGGTCAATGACGATCCGATCTCCAAGATCGACCTGATCGTGCGCATGCAGCTGGTCATGCACAGCACGGGCCTCAAGGACACACCGGAGGTTCGTGCCCGGCTGGCGCCGCAGGTTCTGCGCACCCTGATCGACGAGCGGATCAAGGAGGGCGAAGCGCAGGCCCAGGGGATCAAGGCAACGCCCCAGGAGGTCGAGCAGGCTCTCACTCAGCTCGCCGAGCAGAACGGGATGACCATCGACCAGTTCAACGCCGCCGTGCAGCGCGATCCGCTGGTCGCCCATGCCTTCGCTGACCAGGCGGCCGCCACCATCGCCTGGAACAAACTGGTCAATGCCAAATTGGGGCCGGAGGTCAACCTCACGCAGCAGGACGTGGACGAAGAGATGCGGCGCGTCAGCGAAAGCCTGGGCAAACCCGAATACCAGATCGCAGAAATCTTCCTGGCGGTCGACCAGCCGGACCAGGATGCAGCCGTGCGCCAGTCAGCCGACCGCCTGATGGACCAGCTGCGCCAGGGCGCCGACTTCGGCAGGCTCGCTGCCCAATTCTCCCAGTCGCGCTCGGGCTCCCAGGGCGGACTCATCGGCTGGGCGCGGCCGGACCAGCTCGACCAGGAGCTGGCGGACGCCGTCGTCGGCTTGAAACCCGGCGCGTATGACGGCCCGATCCGCAGCACGGGCGGCTATTATATCCTGCAAGTGCGCCGGATCCGGCCGATCGGCAAGGCCGATCCCGACGATACGGTCGTTAGCCTGAAGCAGATTTTCGTCCAGGCGCCATCCACTCTTCCCAAGGCACAGCTCGATGCCGCCATGGCCAAGGTGATGGGGTTGAGGGCACGCGTCTCGGATTGCAATGATATGGACAAGGTGGGCAGCGAAGTGATGCCGGCGGGTTCGATCGACCTGGGCGATGCCACCATCGCCGACCTGCCCGACGAATTGAAGGAGATCGGGCGCAACCAGCCGGTTGGCAAGATCAGCACACCGATCCAGGTCGATACGGGCATCGGCATTTTCATGGTCTGCAAGCGCAAGGTTGCCCAAGACCTGACCCCGAGCCGCGCGGCCGTCACCCGCAGGCTGATCGCCGCCCGCGTCGACGAACTGGCCCGCGGCTATCTGCGCGACCTGCGCCGTTCCGCGGTCATCGATATCCGCAACGCCGCACTTTGACGCCGGCAGACGTACTGCCGCCGTTGCGTGACGTCATCGCCCGGCACGGGCTGGGCGCGCGTCATTCCCTGGGCCAGCATTTTCTTCTCGATCTCAACCTGACGGGACGGATCGCACGCCAGGCCGGCGATCTTGTGCGCGGAACCACCATCGAAATTGGCCCGGGCCCGGGCGGGCTGACGCGTGCCCTGCTCGCTCACGGCGCCGAGCGCGTCATCGCCATCGAGCGCGATGAGCGCTGCCTGCCCGCTTTGGCGGAGATCGCGGCAGCGTATCCCGGCCGGCTGGAAGTGATTGCCGGCGATGCCTTGCAGATCGACGCGGCTGCGCTAGGTGCGCCACCCCGGCGCATCGTCGCCAATCTGCCCTACAACGTCGCAACGCCGCTGCTTCTTGGCTGGCTGAGCCAGGCGCAGCTTTTCGAGCGGATGGTGCTGATGTTCCAGCGCGAGGTGGTGGAGCGGCTGATCGCCAAGCCACGCAGCAAGGATTATGGCCGGCTCACCATCGCTGCCCAGTGGCGCTGCCAGGTCCGCCGCCTGTTCGATATTCCCCCGCGCGCCTTCACCCCGCCGCCGCGGGTGACGTCAAGCCTTGTCGAGCTCGTGCCGCGGCCCTCTGCGCCGGCGCCGGCCGATCCGGAATTGCTGGAGCGGGGGACGGGTGCTGCCTTCGGCCAGCGGCGCCAGATGCTCCGCCAGAGCTTTCGCCCCGTTTTGACCGATCCCGTCGGGCTTCTAGCGGCGGCGGGCATTGCCGAAACCAGGCGGGCCGAAGAATTGTCGATCGAGGAGTTCGCCGCCCTCGCTCGCGCGCTGGCGCGCTCTAAAGGCCCGCGCGCAGCCCCTTGACGAAATCGTTCAAGCCAA
The DNA here is from genome assembly GCA_964594035.1 of uncultured Rhodospirillaceae bacterium. Taxonomy (GTDB): domain Bacteria; phylum Pseudomonadota; class Alphaproteobacteria; order Dongiales; family Dongiaceae; genus DASXQK01. Next base: position 10,338 of record CAZQLF010000026.1, read on the forward strand.
CCTGACGATCGCGGCGCAGCCGCTCGGCCTGCAGGATCGCCTGCACCTGGTCGAGGCTGGTGGCCAGCTCGTAGTTGACGACGATGTAATCGTACTCGGCCCAGTGGCTCATCTCGTCCGTGGCTTTGGCCATGCGGCGCGCCACCTCCTCGGCGCTGTCCTGGGCACGGCTCTTCAGCCGGCGCTCCAGCTCGCGCATCGAGGGGGGCAGGATGAAGATCGCCACCAGATCCTCGCGGGCATGCTCCTTGAGCTGCTGGGTACCCTGCCAATCGATGTCGAACAGCACGTCCTTGCCCTGGGCCAGGGCCGCTTCGACGGGTGCCCGCGGCGTGCCGTAGTAGTGCCCGAAGACATTGGCCCATTCGAGCAGCTCCTTGCGGTTGCGCCGCAGCTCGAACTCCATCTTGTCCTTCAGGAAGTAGTAGTCGATACCCTCGGTTTCGCCCGGCCGTTTGGTTCGCGTGGTAACCGAGACCGACATCTGCAGCTCAGGCTCGCGGTCGCGCAGCATGCGCGACAGCGTCGTCTTGCCTGCGCCCGAGGGCGAAGACAGGACCAGCATCAGCCCGCGCCGCCTGATCTCGGCAAATCCACTCTGCTGCCCGCCACTCACCCGGTTCCCCTATTCGATGTTCTGGACCTGCTCGCGAAGCTGCTCGATGGCGACCTTGAGATCGAGTCCGATCCGCGTCAGTTCCACATCGGCTGCCTTTGAGCAGAGCGTGTTGGCTTCACGATTGAATTCCTGGCAGAGGAAATCGAATTTGCGGCCGATGGCGCCGCCCCCCTGGATAAGGGCACGCACCGCGGCGACATGAGCCGACAGCCGGTCGAGTTCCTCGCGCACATCGGCCTTGGCGGCCAGCAGGGCTGCCTCCTGGGCCAGCCGTTCCGGCCCTGGCAGCGGGGATTGACCGAGCAGTGCATCGAGCTGCTGACGCAGTCGCTCGGCGATCGCCTCAGGCTGGGTCGCGGCGATCGCGCGTGCCGCTTCAGTCAGGCGCTCGATCTCGTCGATATGCGCCAGCGCGAGCGAGACCAGGCGTTGGCCCTCGGCGGCACGCATGGCCTTGAGCGCGTCCAGCGCCTCTTTCAGCTGGCGGGTCAAGACATCGATGGCGGCGGCCGGGTCGTCATCCTCATCCACGCGCTCGATGACGCCGGGCAGCGCCAGCAGCCCGTCCAGACGCGGCAATTCCGCGGCAATTCGCCCATCCGCCTTCAGCTCGGCAATCATTCCCAGAACCTGGCCAAGCGCCTCGCGGCTGATTGCCAGACGCGGGCGCTGCTGGCGGCTTTCCGTGAGATTGACGCTGATATTCCCGCGCCGGCAGCGCTCGGCCACCGCGGCGCGCACGATCGGGTCGAGCGCATCGTAGCCGTTGGGCAGGCGGCAGCGGATGTCGAGGCCGCGGCCGTTCACGCTGCGCAACTCCCACACCCATTGCCGATCGCCGCTTACCGCTTCGGCGCGTGCGAAACCGGTCATGCTGGCGATCGACATTATCTCCCCGAGGCTTGTGATTCGCCGGCGGCGCCCGCAAAGTATACGCCGTCACCTTGGCAGGCAAGAATGCCTGCCGGAGCCGCACTTTCCATCATGCGCGACCCCCGTTCGATCGTCATCACTGGTGCCTCCAGCGGTATTGGTGCTGCGCTGGCCAAGGCCTATGCGGCGCCCGGAATCCATCTGGCGTTGAGCGGGCGCAACGAAGCGCGCCTGGCCAGCGTCGCTTCGCTCTGCCGGGCGGCTGGCGCCGACGTCGATGCACGGATCATCGACGTCAGCGACACCGACGCCATGGCGAACTGGCTTTCGGATTGCGATAGCCGCCAGCCGGTCGTCCTCGTCATCGCCAATGCCGGCATTTCCGCGGGAACCGGCGGCGGATCCGAGCCGCCAGAGCAGGCGCGCGCCATCTTCTCTGCCAATCTCGATGGCGTGCTGAACAGCGTGATGCCGCTGTTGCCCGCCCTGCAGCAGCGAAGGCGCGGCCAGATCGCGATCATGAGTTCGCTGGCCTCGTTTCGTGGCTTTCCCGGAGCGCCCGCCTATTGCGCCAGCAAGGCAGCGGTACGGGTCTGGGGCGAAGCCCTGCGCGGCGATTTGTGGGACAGCGGCGTGCGCGTCAGCGTGATCTGCCCCGGCTACATCGTCAGCGCGATGACGGCCGGCAACAAATTTCCCATGCCCATGCTCATGGAGGCCGATCGCGCTGCTGCCATCATGGTGCGGGGCCTGGCCACCGGCCGCGCGCGCATCGCCTTTCCCTGGCCCCTTTATGCAGCCGTCTGGTTTATCGGCCTCCTGCCGCCGGCCTGGAGCGATCCGCTGCTGCGCCTGCTGCCGAAAAAGTACTAGCGCCTGATGCTCTAGGGGTTCGTCTTCGGCGCGGTTGCGCTGCCCGCCGCCGGTGCCGAGGCGGGCGCCGACGCGGCGGGCGCCGCTGCTGTCGCGCCGGTGGCAGTGCCAGGGGCGGTCCCGGTCGCGGTCCCGGTGGCAGTCGAGGGCGGATCGAAGCTCGGCGAGCCCGGTGCGTCGGCGAGTGCCGTGCCCGTACCACCAGTCCCATTGTCGTTTTGCGGCAGCGACGCCTCGATCTTGCGCCAGGCTGACACGTTCTTGTTGTGATCGGCCAAAGTGGCGGCGAAGGCATGGCCGCCGGTGCCATCGGCGACGAAATAGAGATCGTTTGTCGACAGGGGATGCAGCACGGCCTGGATCGCGGCCAGCCCCGGATTGCAGATCGGCCCCGGCGGGAGGCCCTTGAAGAGGTAGCTGTTGTACGGGCTCTTCACCTGGAGATCGGCCGAACTGATGGCCCGGCCCAGTTGCCCAGGTCCATTGGTTAACGGCAAGATCACCGTCGGGTCGGGTTGCAAGGGCCTGACCTTTCGCACGCGGGTGAAAGAAGA
>CAZQLF010000027.1:0-7748 GCA_964594035.1 uncultured Rhodospirillaceae bacterium
TGCCGCCTGGCTCGACCGCCTCATCTGCGGGCGGCTGCCACGCCCGGGCCATGTCCAGCTCGCCTATATGCTGAACGAGCGGGGCGGCATCGTCAGCGAGTTCACCATCACGCGGCTTGCGGAAAACCGCTTCTATCTCATCAGCGCTGCTTCGGCCGAGTGGCACGATCTCGACTGGCTGGGGCGCCATCGGCCTGCCGGCAGCGCCATCTCCGTCGAGAACATCTCCGCGCGTCTTGGTTCGCTCGTGCTCGCCGGTCCCAAGTCGCGCGACGTGCTGGCACAGGTGACTGACACCGACCTGTCGAAAGAAGGCTTTCCCTGGCTCAGCGCGCGCGAGATCGAGATTGGCTATGCCCGCATGCTGGCGCTGCGAGTCAACTATGTCGGCGAGCTGGGCTGGGAGCTGCATGCGCCCATGGAGGCACTGGTCGCCACGTATGACCGTCTGTGGCAGGCCGGCCAGCCCCACGGCATTCGCGATTTCGGCATGTATGCGATGGATTCGCTGCGGCTGGAGAAATGCTATCGCGGCTGGAAGCAGGACATGACCCATGAGTACTCGCCGCTGACCGCCGCGCTTGAACGCTTCGTCGATCTCAGGCGGGCGGATTTCGTTGGCAAGCGGGCGTTGGTCGAGGAAGCCCGCCGCGGCTCAAAGGAGAAGTTCGTACCCCTGGTGCTGGACGAAGCCGGCGATAGCGACGCACCGCCCTGCGCCAGCGTGTTCCAGGGCAAGCAGCACGTGGGCCTCGTCACCTCAGGCGGTTACGGTCATGCCGTTCAGCGCAGCATCGCGCTCGCCTATATCCGCGCCGATCTTGCAACGCCGGGAACGAAGCTCGATATCGAAATCCTGGGCGAGCGGCGCAGCGCTATCGTCGGCCGCGAGCCGCTTTACGACCCCAAGAACGAACGGCTAAGGACGTAAGCGAGGCCGATGCCGGCACCGCAAAGCCCGTTGTCCTCCGGTGCAGGGCGCCAGGCCGGTTGTCTTTCTACTGTCAAGCTCGCAAGCTTTGACCTCCGTCGCGATCCGCCGCGCCCGCCGGACGACCGGCAGCCCGGATATCTCGATCTCTTCGATTTCGACACATTGTTCTATGACGTTTTTCACGGCGGCGACGCCGGCGAGGTCGTGCTTGTCGGGCCGCCTTTGCTCAACTGCGCAAGCCTGCTCGATGGCTTGGCTTTTCGCCTGCCGGGACGAAACGACTCCATCGCGTGGGTCTACGTGCCAGGCCGGTCCGACTACCAGCCGAATTTCAAGATCACGCTACGTCATGCAACGCTCGGCGGAGCCGACCGTCTGCAAATTGAGGCGAAAGGCCAACAAGTTGTAGTTCCGATTCGGGCCAATGGCTGTTCGCGCTTTGCCGGGCGGCGGATCATTTTGACTCTGTCGAAGGACAATCCGCTTCCCTGGGTGCGTGATTGGATTCTGTTCAACATCCGCATCCACGGGGCCAATGCCGTTCTTTTTTATGACAACGGCTCCTCGGCCTATGACCTCGCAGCACTCGAAGCCTTACTGTCAAATATTCCGGGAATTGCCGCGGCAGAGGTTGTGCCGTGGCCATTCCCCTACGGACCGAATGTCGGGCGGCAAAAAGTCCAGGATTCCTTCTTTTGCCAGCCGGGAGCACTCAGCCATGCGCGCTGGCGCTATTGCGCCGCGGCGCGTGGTGTCCTGAACAGCGATGTCGACGAATTGACGGTGCCGCCGCACGGCGATTCGCTCTTCGATCTGCTCGAGCGCAGCGGCAGAGCGGCCATCGTCTATCCTGGCCTGTGGGCGGACACGGCGACAGCCAAGCCGCCGGAGGGCGGTGCCCTCCGTCATGGCGACTTTCTCTACAGCGAACGCTGGCGAATTCTTCCGGGCAGTTTTCGTCCGGAGCGCTGGTTGCTGCGCACGAAATGGGTTGTCCAACCCACCCTTTGCCCCAAGCAGGCCGAGTGGGGCGTGCACGATATCTATCCGGTGTCCAGCGAGGCCGCGCAGCGAGAAACGATGTGGAAACTCCGAACGAGTAGGCTGCTTTACCGGCATTTCCGGCTCATGAGCGCCAAACCGGGGCGGCAACAAATATCGCGCTCCGCCGCGATCCGAGCGACATTCGACAGGCCGCTGGCCCACTGTCTTGCCCGCGCCTTTGGCGATCGTCCTCGCAAGAGCGTGGTGGCGAGGACGATTGCGCGGTTTAGCTGGATTTTTCAGTCCCTGCGGCGAGGCTGAGCATCCTCAAGCCGCAAGGCCGCTATATTGTGGCTCGCTTTTTTCTGCGGCAATATTGCGTGATTCGTCTGGGGGTTAGCGGTGATGTGGCGCATTGAAGCAGTTTGGGGCGGTGCCGGAATCGCGGCAGTGTTGCAGCGGTCCAATGAAAGGAATTGCGTGTGGTCGAGTTGACGATTTCAAACGAGCAGCGCTACGGGCTCAACCAGCCCGCCGTCGTCGCCGATGTCGTTGATGGCGAAACGATCATCATGAATCTTGAAAAAGGCGATTACTACTCGCTCAACCAAAGCGGGGGCGAGCTCTGGGCCCTTCTCCTTGCCGGCCTGCGGCGAGCGGAGATCCTTCAGGCAGTTGCCCGGCATGATCCTGCGCCATCGGCTCAGGAAATCGACAGCTTCATCGGCAAGCTGATCAGTCATAGCCTCATCGTGCCGGTGGACCACGCCAACGGCTCCACCAATCTCCGAGAGGGGATTGTCTCGGGCGGCTGGTCCGTCCCGGAGCTCTCCGTCTACAGTGACATGAAGGAATTGCTGGCGATGGATCCGCCATTGCCTCCGATGGGGTCCGCACGCAATTGACGCCTCGATCCGGCGCCGGTGATGGATTTGCGGCCATGCGGCGCCGATTTGAGGAAGCTGCCGGCCAGCAACTGACCGATCTGGTGAGCAAATCCGGGGCGCTCGCCGGCCGGGATTTCTCCGTCCGGCTGGCGGGCTCGGTCTTGGCCGCCGCAGTTGGTCCCTCCTTCCTGCATCTTGCCGGCACGCCTACGCGAGGGGCCCCGGATACCGGCCCCGGCGTGGCGCTGTGGGATTGCGAGGCGACCGGCGTGACCCGGCCTGATGTACCTGAAGGTGCGGACTGGATCGCGGCTGGCGAGGGCTGGCGCGTGACCTCCCATGATGACGGCCGTTACCGGTGCGAGGATCGACCCGCCAGCCTGCTCTGGCTCGACCGGCAGAAGGCGCAATTGGTCGGGTGCTTCACCAAGGCAGCGAATCTCGGTTGCGCCGACCGGGCTCGTCCGCTTCAGCGGGTGATGAGTGAGCTTTGCCGCTCGCTGGGAATTCAGGAAATTCACGCGGCGCTGGTGGGACAGCAAGATCGCGGCGTCCTTCTGGTCGGCGCAGGCGGCCGCGGCAAAACCACCGCATCGCTCGACGCTTTGCAAAGTGGCCTCCATTTCCTGGGGGACGATTCGATTGCCATCGGCGAGGACAGCGCAAACCGCCTTTGCGGCTATAGCCTCTACGCTTCGGCGCGCGTGCGTCCCCAGCAACTTTCACGCTGGCCCGCCTTTCATGGGCATTGGCAGTTTCCGGAGCCACCGGAGGAAAAAGCTCTCCTTCTGCCCTGCACATTCGTTCCGCAGAACGTGGCGCAAAGACTACAGATCAAGGCAATCGCAATACCGGTTGTTGCCGGTAGGGGCGTCAGGATCGAGCGAACTTCCGGACTTACAGCGTTTCACGCCCTGGTCGATGAAAGCCGTGACAACCGGCGATTTGGCCTGAACGCCGCCGAATTCCGGCGCCTCGCCCGGCTCGCGCGCACGATTCCGTGCTTCAGGCTGGAAGTCGGCGAAAATCCCGCCGAGGTCGCCTCGGCCGTCGGCAGTCTCACGGGCCCGGAGGGCGCGTGAAACCTCTGATCAGCTGCATCATGCCCACGCGCAACGGCGAGCGGTATATCGCCGCCGCGCTGGAAAGCATTCTGGCGCAACCGTGGCGCCCGCTGGAGATCATTGTGATCGACGACGGCTCGACGGACCGTTCGGGCGAGATTGCGGCCGGATTCGGTGCTTTGGTACGGGTCGTCAGGCATCCCGTTGCCAACCCCGTTCTGGCTCGCAATCGCGGCATGGAGCTGGCCGCGGGCGAATTCTTCTGCTTTCTCGATCACGATGACCTGTTTGCTCCGACCAAGCTCGAGTTGCAGATGACAGCCTTTACGCAAGCGCCAGAGCTCGATGTGTGTGTCGGCATGATTCAGCGATTCCAGCAATCATCGGCAGGAACGGAGCCTCTGGGCGACCCCGTGGCAGGCTATCTCACCATCGCCATGCTTGCCCGCCGCCAGGTTTTTGAGCGCGTCGGGCCTTTCAATCCGGAGAATTTCCACAGCGATTCGGCGGAATGGTTTCTTCGCGCGCGCAGTTTTGGTGTTTCGGTTCGTCTGCTGCCCGAGATACTGGTCTATCACCGCGAGCACGACAGCAACCGGTCCCTCACCTTTGGCGATCGGTCGCGCGGCGAATTCCTGCGGCTGATCAAATCGAAGCTCGACGCCGAGCGCAGCGGCCAATGAGGACCCTGGCGATTGGCCCGAGGACAACCGCTCCATCCTGGGAGTGGGTCGGCAAGGCCTTGGCCAGCGAGTTGGGCGCAGATTTCAATGTTGTGCTGTTCGACGGTTTTGATCGGGCGCCGGACGCCGACCTCGTCCTGATCGTCAAGCAACGCCCGCCCGCAAGCTTCGTGGCGGGAGTTCGCCGCCGCGGCAGCCGCCTGTTCTTCGTGCCGATCGACATTTATCGCGATCCACAGGAAATTTGCGCCGACGCCGACTTGCTGGGAAGCTGCGAGGCGGTCTTTCTGCACAGCGAGGCGCTGCTGCCCGCTCTTTCCCCACACTGTCGCCGCATTGTACCCGTCGAGCATCACGGCCGCTTCATCTTGCCACTGCCGGCACAACATAAGTCCAAGGGCTTCCTGCTTTGGCTGGGCGCGTTCGAGCATTTGCCCCATCTGCTGCATTGGCTCGAACGCCATTCGCCGCCTCTCGAAGTCAGGTTACTGACCGACATCACGAGCCGCTCCGGCCGCGTGGCGGGACATTTTGTCGCCCATGAGCTGGGAATTTCTTTAAGGGTGTCCGGCGGGAATGTGAACGGCTATCGGGTGGAAGAGTGGAGCGAGGCGGCGCAAGCAACAATGATGCAGGGCTGCGGTGCCGCCATCGACATCAAGGGGGACAGCTTCAACCAGAGGATGAAACCGCCGACCAAGGCGCAGCAATTCGTCGCGTCGGGCATACCGTTCGGCTGCAATCCCGGTCATCCTGCAGTCGCGTATTTTGCCGCGCGGGGTTTCCAGGTGGCCGATGCTGCGGATTTCGAGCGTCTGTTGTCCCCGTCCTATTGGGAGGAGACGCAGCGCTTCGCGCCTTGTTTGCGGACAGAGATATCCCTGCCGGTTGTCGGTCATGTCTATCGCCGGGTGTTGGGGGCAGAAGATGCCAAATCTTCCGCGCGTCTGAAAACCGCGACCTGATGCGGCTGTTGCTCTGGGCCAGCAGCTACGGACAGGCGATCGGCGGTGGGCCGGTTCTGGCTCCTCTGCTGGCCAGGGGCCTTGTCCGCCGCGGTCATGCTGTGAGCGTGTTCACAGACCGGCGGCCGGAAAGCCTGGCAGAAGAGGAAGAAGACGACGGCGTTCGAATTTACCGACCGCTATTCCGCCGTGCCCTGGCGGGAGAAGTCGCGCTGATTCCATCCATCCGGCGCCACGTCGCAGCCGTGAAGAATGAAACCCGGCCCGATCTGGCCTTTATCTTCTCTTCCGGCTATGGCGAGTTCTTTCATCATCTCACCGGCGGCATGCGTCCCCTGCCATTGATCGTCGGCCTCCACGATCTGTTCAGCGAGAATGAGCTGCAGCCGGAATCGATCGTGGGAAGGAATGTTCGCGCCGCCAATCGCATCACGGCCTGCTCCGCTGCTGTGCTCGAAAATACGCTCAAGCATCTGCCGGCCCTGCGGCCGATTTCCATGGTCATTCATAATGCCCTTCCTGCCCCCGGCCGGGCGGCGCCTGTCGCTTCTCCGGCGAAATTTACGGTCGCCTTTGCCGGCCGGCTGATTGCGAAGAAGGGTGCGAATATCCTGATTGCCGCCATCGATCTTCTGAAGGAGCGCTATCCCGGACTTCAGCTGGTCCTTGCCGGTGAAGGAGAGGCACGAGGCGCACTTGAAGCTGACGCGGCGCGGCGCGGCCTGTCGTCCCGGGTCACCTTTGTCGGCCGCCTTAGCCATGAGGCCATCTATCCCTTCCTCGCTTCGGCCACGCTCGTGGCGATTCCATCGCGGACCGAGCCCTTTGGGCTTGTCGCGCTTGAGGGGGCCCAGATGCGCCGGCCGGTCGTCGCCAGCGCCGTCGACGGCCTGCCCGAGATCGTGGCGCATGGAGAGACAGGCCTGCTCGTGCCGCCGGACGACGCCTTCGCTTGGGCGAGCGCGATCGCCAGCCTGCTCGACAACCCTCCGCGGGCCGAAGCGATGGGCGAAGCGGGCCGCCGGAGGGCGGAACGTCATTTCTCATGGGATCGGTATCTGGCCGGTCATGAGGATTTGTTTCAGAAGGTGCTGGCGCAATGAGCGGCAGGGGCCTTGCGCCGCCATTGGCCGATGTGCTCGGAGTCCTGCTGCCCGACCCGATGGATACGCTTCTTCTGCGCGCCTGCGTTGGCGGCGCGGCTTCTGCTGCCAGCGCCTGGCAGGGCTGGCTCGCCGCTGCCGGCGGATTGCCCAAAGCCCTCACCGACCGGCCGGCATCACGCGCCCTGATGCCCCTGCTTTATCATTCGTTGCGCGAGCATGGCATCGCCGTGACGGAACCGTCGCTTGCGATCCTGCGGTCCGCCCATCTGTGGGAATTGCGCAGGGCCGGAGAAATCCGGACGATCCTGTACCAGATCACCGATACGCTGCACAAAGCGGGCATCAGCGCAATTGTGACCGAAGGGGCCGCAGCAGGCGCGGCTGCCTATCCAGCCTTCGAGCTGCGCCACTGCCATGACGTCGCACTGTTGGTTGAAGGGACGGATCTGATCCGGGCGCACGATCTGTTGACCACGATCGGGCTTACGCATTCCGCTGACCTGCAAAACGGCGTTCGCCTTCTGAATACGGGAGGTCTACCGATCGTTCTGCGTACAGTCTTATGGGCTCCAACCGAAAAAGCCGCTCCCACAGCCGATTTCCGGCGGCGCGCCGTTCCCGCCAGGCTGGACGGCCATGAGCTGACCGTGTTCGAACCTGCAGACATGCTGCTGCATATCTGCGGCCAGGGCATTGAAGCCACGGAGCCTGGGCGCTGGGAATGGATCGCCGATGCGGCGATGATCCTGCGCTGCCAGGCTGATACAGGCCTTGATTGGCTGGCCCTGGTTCGGATGGCCAAGGAGCATGGCCTCGCCTTCAGAGTGTCGCTTCGCCTCGGCTACCTCGCCACCTGGCTCGACTTGCCTATACCGCCGGCCGCCACGGAAGAACTGGCGGCGGCCGCCTGGCTTGGCGAACGGCGCGAATGGGAAAGGTCGCTATCGGTTGCCCGCGGCGCCTTTGGCATCGGAATGGGCGCCATGCTGCGACAAGGCGGGTGGCGCTCGAAGCTCGCGGTAGCGAAATGGGCGCTACGCCGCTCGCCCCGCCTGATCGGCATGCGCGCCTTGCCATGAAAATGCCCGCGCCCCGGATCGACCCGCGTACCGTGCCCTCCAGCCC
>CAZQLF010000027.1:7758-11355 GCA_964594035.1 uncultured Rhodospirillaceae bacterium
CCCCCCCTTGGTGCGCATGGGGGGATTGGCATGAAAATTCCCCCGGCCCCGATGCGATCCGCGTACCGGCCCGGGCGGCCGCATGCTGGCAAAACTCGGCAAGCGGCGGCGGAAGGTTTCCGTCATCGCACTCTTTCGGGCGCAACTTGCGAACGATGCCATAGCTGCGATCGGCAGCATTCCGGGCTGTCAAATCGTCTTGGCCTGCAGCGCCACCTCCACTGAAATCCCCTCTGAGGTGTCGGCCGTTCGTCAAAAAGCTGACGAATCGACAATCGCGCTGGTTAATCGTGCAAGTGCTCTGGCGCTGGGTGAACTTGTTTGCATTTTGGGCCCGCGCGAGGACGACGGCGTGGCGGACTGGCGCGATCTCACCGCGTCATTCGCAGCAGAGCCGCGATTGGGCGCCGTCGTCTTTGGTCATAGCGCCGGCTGCGGCTTGATCGCGAGAGAAAGTCTGTGGACCGCGCTAACCGGGCTGGAGACAGCATTCACTGACTGGCAATGGGCGGTTCAGGATTTTTGCCAAAGGGCGCGGTCGATCGGCTTTCTTGTACCGCCGGTCTCGTTGCCGAGAGGCGTCGGCGCAGACGCTCTGCTTTTTCGCCATCGCGGCGCACTCGCGCCTGACTGCAGCTCTTTGGCTTGGTCCCGCGCGGCCAGCGACTGTCGCTTCACGCTCTATACCGCAATCTTGGATGGCTACGACACGTTGAAGCCTCAGCCAGCCGAAGCCCTGGGTGGGATTGAGCAGGTAGCGTTCCTCGATGAAGCGACAGCGAAGAGCTGTCAAGGCAGCACCCGGGGATGGCGCATCGCCACAATGGCACCTTCGCATGGTGACCCTCATCGCGCGGCGCGCCTGCCAAAGATCAAAGCGCATTTCGCCTTGCCCAACAGCGCGTATAGCCTGTGGATCGATGCCTCGATCGGAATTGCCGCCCCGTTCCCGCTCGGCCGCCTTGTTGACCTCTTTCTGCGGGATTGCGACATCTGCGTCTTTCGCCACTATGCCCGCCATTCGATCTTTGAAGAGGCGGAGGCCTGCAAGGCCTATGGCCTTGACCGAGCCGACGTCATCGATGCGCAGGTGGCGCGATACCGTTCCGAGGGCCTGCCGGAAAGTGCCGGCCTGATCGAGGCGCCAGTGATCCTGCGCCGGCACACCGATTCCATCCGCCGTCTCAATGAAGCCTGGTGGGACGAGATCCTGCGCGGCTCGCGGCGCGACCAGCTGAGCTTCAACTACGTGGCCTGGAAGCTTGGTTTGCGCTACGCCACGTTTCCTCTATCACTGGCGGCAGGAAACGGGCTTTTCGTCAAGTTTCAGCGCCAGAAGAAGCCCTGACGCGGCGAAGAATCGCACCGCCTATTCGGGCAGGCCCGCCTCGCGAAAGCCGTCCAGCAGGCGTTCGCGCATCACGCCCGGCATGGAAAGCCTTTTCGCCAGCAAGCCCACTGTGACGCCCGTCCGACCCTTCGTGAAAATGTCGAGCTCGTGGCGCGCCTCGTCCATCTTTCCGATATTGGCGTAGAAACCCTCACCGGCATTTCACAATCTCTTCGTGCCAGCGCTCAGCAGAGTGCGTAGTGTCGTACGATCGACCTTTCCGGTGGAAAGCAGCGGGAATTTCTTCATTAGGGTGACGCTTGCCGGGCGTGCGAACATCGACAGGCGTGCGGTACAGTGGCCCCGCAACTCCGCCTCGCTCACACGACTATCGGACCGCACCAGAACCGCTGCACGAACGACGGCCTCTCCGTCAGACCTCGTTACCGCGAAAGCGGCCGCCTCGCGAACCTGGTCATGGGAGCGAAGGGCTGCTTCCACCTCGCCCAGATCGATGCGATGTCCCCGGATCTTGACCACGTCGTCAGCCCGGCCCGCCGAATAGATCAACCCGTCGGAACCCCGCCGGGCAAAATCGCCGGTACGATAGGAGTGGGGAAACCCTGGAAGACGCCGCGATTGGGTGAGCGCCGGTTCATTCCAGTAGCCCAGCATAAGCGGCCCGCCTAGAGCGCAGATCTCTCCCACCTCGCCATCGGACACGGGATCGCCATTGTCATCGCAGAGCCGTATCTCGAAATTCCCCGTGGGCCGGCCGAGCGGCACGGCTTTCATCGTTTCAGGCAGCGGCCGCGGAACGTCGTAGTCAAGCATGGTCGCGGCCTCGGTCGCCCCGTATATGTTCGTAAAGGCGGCCTGCGGAAGAGCGGCCATAATCCGGCGCAGCAGGTCGAATTGCAGGGGCTCACCCGCAATGCGCACGCGGCTCAGCGAGTCAAGGTCGCGACGCTCCAACGCGCTCTCTTCCAGCAACAGGCGAAGCGCTGTCGCCGTGGTAACCCAGCTCGTTATCCGCTCGCGTGCCAGTGCCTGCGCTACGCGATCGGGGAACATGGCCTCCCGCTCGGCGACGAGATGGACGCTGCAGCCGCCGACGGCCGGAAAAAACACATCATGCGAGGAGGTGTAGTTCAGCGCCGAGGTGCTGATGAAGCGCTCTTCAGCACGGATCTGGCCGGGCGCCAGCCAGCTGCGCAGCGGCACGCTGTCATAGCCGCGCATGACACCCTTCGGTGCACCGGTCGAACCCGATGTCAGCATCACCGCGGCGAGATCGCGCGCACCCCGCGAAGGGATCTCGCGAACCGGAGCGACTCCTCTTAACAACTTATGCAGACCGCTGCCATCGGGCGCGGGATCGAATGTCTCCGTCTGCCAGGCATCCTCAGCTAGCCTGGCACCGGCAAGCTCTGCCGCCACTGCCATCGTGGTGACAAGCAGGCGGGGCTGTATCGCCCGCAGACTTTCCAGCAGCCTCAGTACCGGCGCGCCGAACTGCAGCGGCACGTAGGCCGCGCCCGCGGCGTGAATGCCGTAGATCAGCAGGACGCTCTCGAGCGATTTCGGCAGGCAGATGGCAACGCAGTCGCCGATACGACCGCCGCGCTCACCGAGCCATCCCGCGATTGCGAGCATGCGCTCGCGCACGGCCGAAAAGCTGAGCGCGCCAGCAGCCGTTGACAGGCAGATGCGCTGTTCCCAGGACGCCGGCATGTCAAGCAGCCGCGCGACGACGGGATAGCGATATGTCGCAGGCATTCGCGATTGGCCGGCCGCTAGCGCGCCGGCTTTCCCTTTTGCCCGCGCCGCAGCAGGAATTGCGTGCCAAACAGCACGGTCAGCGAGAACAGCATGACGCTCGTGCCGATGACATTGATCTCCGGCGTCACGCCGCGGCGGATCGAGGAAAAGACATAGATCGGCAATGTCGTCACAGATCCGGCGACGAAGAAGGCGATGACAAAATCGTCCAGGCTGAAGGTAAAGGACAGCAGGAATCCGGCGATGATAGCCGGCATCAGCTGCGGCAGGGTTACCTGCCGGAACGTCGCCCAGGGATCGGCATAGAGGTCCATGGAGGCTTCGATCAGGCTGCGGTCCATGCCGGCGATGCGCGCCCGCACGATGACGATCACCAGCGCCATGGAAAACAGCGTATGGGCAGCGATGATCGAGGTGTAGCCCATGGCGAGCTGTGGCGCGCTCGCCGCATCGCCAGGCCAGATCGCAACCAGTGCCGGATTGAT
>CAZQLF010000027.1:11455-12850 GCA_964594035.1 uncultured Rhodospirillaceae bacterium
AAATGCTGGAAGTCGCTGGCGTTGTTGCCGCTGTTGAAGCTGAACAGGACGATCAGCGCGATGGGCGCGTAGAGAAAGAGATAGATGATGGTGGCATAGCCGCGCAGCATCGCCTTTCCCCGCCTACATCAACGAAACATCGCGCTGGCCCTGCGCGCGCGTGGCCTTCAGATAAAGACTGATGGTGACGACCATGATGGCGACCAGAGCCACCGCGCAGGCCGAGCCGAAGGGCCAGTTCAGCGATTGCAGGAAAAGATCGACCAGCGCATTGCCGATGAAGAACACCTTGCCGCCGCCCAGAAGCTGGGGGATCAGGTATTCGCCCATCAGCAGGATGAAAACGAGCATGCAGCCGGTGATGACGCCGGGTGCGGAGAGCGGCAGCGTCACCTGGCGGAAGGTGCCCCAGGGATTGGCGCCGAGATCTTCGGAGGCTTCCAGCAGGCGCTTGTCGAGTTTTTCCAGGCTGACGAAGATCGGGAACACCATTAGCGGCAGATAGCCGTAGACGATGCCGGTCAGGACCGCGAACGGCGTGTTGATGAGGCGGATATCGGGAAAGCCGATCCAGTCGAGCAGGGCCGGGAGGCCGCGCCCACCCAGGATGTACATCCAGGCATAGGTGCGGATGAGGAAACTCGTCCAGAAGGGCACGATCACGAGGATCATCAGGAACAGCCGGCTTCGCGCCGAGGACTTCACCGCCAGGAAATAGGCCAGCGGATAGCCGATGATGAGGCAGATCACCGTGCCCATCGGCGCCAATGTCAGCGTGTTTTTGAAGGCCGTCAGCCGTGCCGGTAGGTCGAGATAATTGGCGAGCGTGAAGGCTGGCTGGTAGCCGCCCGTCGGCGCGCGCACGCCGAAGGAATAGACCAACACCACGGCCATGGGCAGCAGCAGCAGTAGCAGAAACCAGAAACTGGCGGGCGCCAGGAGCAGGGCGGTGGCAAGCCGCCCTGCTTCCTTCGTCTTCTTCGCCGCCGTCAAGGATGGGCCTGCCGGCGTTGGCATACGGCGATCAGGCGGACTTGAAGCGCGCCATGATCTCCGCCCGCAGCGGGTTGGTGAGCGTCGCCGCCGCACCAAACTCCAGCGGCGTCAGCTCCTCTGCCGCCGGGAACATGATGGTGTCCTGCAGCATTTCCGGAGGCAGCAGCGCCAGCACGCGCTTGTCCGCCACCGGATAGCCGTGGACCAGCACCTCGTTCTTGTTGTTCTCTGGCGTCAGCAGGAAGTTGATCAGGGCATAACCCGCCGTACGATGGGGGGCACCCTTCGGCACGGCGTAGAAGTCCGCCCAGATCTCGCCGCCCTCCTTGCCGATCACATAGATGATTGAGGGAATATCCTTGTGGGACTGCTGGCCGGCCTCCCGCCAGGCAATGGGCC